>CAIXIZ010000362.1 GCA_903919625.1 uncultured Verrucomicrobiota bacterium | reverse complement strand
TTTACTCGGGGTTTGTGCTGCTGGCGGGCATCGCGCTGATGCTCCTTACACCCCAAACCGCTCCTGCACCCCGCGCCCCGGCGTGAACGCGGCGGGGACGGTGGCACCCGGATCTCGGCTGGGTGACGTGCAGGCGGATGAAACGGACCGTGGCGGCGGACAAAGGGGTGGCGTCGCGGAAGATCACGGTCCGCACCGTGCCGACCGTGGAATCGCTCACGTTGATGACTTTACCCGCGCCGGTCACCCAAGTTTGAAGATCGTCCGAGGCTTCTGCGCTCACCGTGATGCCACTGGCAGTCGCGTCGAGCACGGCGGTGAGCGTGAGGTGGGACTGGCCGTCCGCGGGGTCAAACGTGAAGGAGATAACGGGCAGATTGGCACCCGCGCCCAGGAGGGGGTTGGAGCCAAAGGCATAATTGAGGAGATTGGGCAGGGTGTTGAACGGATTGTTCGCATTGCCGGCGCCGGCACCCGGATTGGCGAGCAGCCAGGAGGTCAGGGTGGCTTGCACGTTCAGGGTGAAAGATTGGACGGCATCGGGAGAAGCCCCGTTGCCGGCCGTGATGGTCAGAGCGAACGGCGTGCCGGTGGGATTGGGCGGAGTACCGGCAATGATACCGGTGTTGGGGTCAAATGAGGCCCAGACTGGCAGGCCGGTGACGGTCAGAGCCGGGGTGGGCACGCCCGTGGCAGTGACGGTGAAACTGCCCGGTTGTCCGACGGTGAACATGGCGCTTGCAGTACTGGTGATATGCGGAGGCTGCTGAACGGTGAGCGCAGTGATCGCACTAGTGGCAGAACCGGCCACACTGCTGACCACGCAGCGGAACTGGTCGCCGCTCAGGGCGAGGGTGACGCTTTGGACGGTGAGCGTGGGAGTGGTGGAACCGCCAAAAATGGTGTTATCGGTGAGATTGGCCCACGCCGAGCCGCCAGCCGGGAAGCGCTGCCATTGGCAGGCCGGTGAGGGCGTGCCGGTGACGGTGGCGCTGAACACGGCGTTGGCCCCAACATTGAGGGTGAGGCCCGGGGGCGAAATTTGCACCTGGGGCGAAGTGAGCGGAGTGGCCCGGCGGATCGCGTTGCCGGTGGTGTCGGCGATGACGAGATTGCCCGAGGGATCCATCGCGATGCTGCCTGCCCCGACGAAACGGCCGGCAGTGCCTGCCCCGTCGGAATTGCCAGCCGTGCCGGCAAGACCACTGACGGTGATGACCGAACCGGAAACAAGGATCTCGCGAAGGGTGAAATTATTGCAGTCGACCACATAAACATTGCCGGCGGCATCGGGCACGACGTCACCGGGTGAACTGAAACGGGCGTCAGAACCAATGAGGGCGTCGTTGCTGCCGATGGTTCCGGCGGCACCGGCCAACGTGGTGACAACGCCCGACGGCGTGATTTTGCGAATGAGGCTGTTGAGCTGATCAGCAACATAGACGTTGCCGGCAACATCCACCGCAATGCCACCTGGCGCGTTGAAGCCGGCGGCCGTCCCGGTGCCGTCGGCAAAACCGGCCACCCCGGAGCCAGCGAAGGTGGTGACGGCGCCGGCGGAAGTGATCTTGCGGATGAGGTTATTGCCGGAGTCCGCGACGAAGACATTGCCCGAGGAATCCACGGCGAGGTCGGCGGGATTGGTGAAGGTGGCGAAGACGCCAATGGCCGAGTTGGTGCTGCCGGCATTTCCGGCATGACCGGCAAGGGTCGAGACATTGCCGGCGGGGGTGATTTTACGGATAGTGCTGTTGCCGTAATCCGCCACATACACATTGCCCGAGGCATCGGTGGCCACGCCGGCGGGCAGATTGAAACGGGCGCTGCCAGCCGGGCCATTGGTGCTGCCGGAGATGCCCGATCCCGCGTAGGTGGAAACAACGCCGGCGGGGGTGATTTTACGGATGCGGTTGTTGCTCATGTCCGCGGCGTAGATGTTGCCGGCGGAGTCCACGGCAATGCCATTGGGGAAATTAAAACTGGCGCTGGCGGCAGGGCCGTTTGTGCTGCCAGCGACACCGGAGAAACCGGCGACCGTGACCAGCTGGTCGGGCGCGGCGACCAGCAACGCGGCGGGGGCGCTGGTGGCGGTGCCGAAGCTGTTGGTGAGCACGCAACGGAACTGGTCGCCCAGACTGGCGGCGGTGATGCCAGTGATGACCAGCGTGGCGGTGGCGGATCCCGCGAAGGTGGCATTGTCGGCCAGGTTGGACCAGGTCGCGCCACCGGCCGGGAGCCGCTGCCACTGGAAAGAGACCGCCGTGGCGCCGCTCCCCACGACGGAAAACGTGGCGGTGGCGCCGGGCAAAACCGTTTGTGACGGGGTGCTGAAGGTGAGCAAAGGCGGGTTGGTGAGCGCATTGAACAAAAGCGCGAGATTCGGCACGCCCAGGCCGGTGCATTCGTCGAAACCCACTCCCGCACCATAGGCTCCATTGTCGCCGCTGGTGATGTCGCGAAATGCCGCGGTGCCGAGCAGCGGGTAGATTTTTGGGCCCAGCAACCCGATGGGAGCCTGGCCGGTCACGGCCCGCGCCTGGTTAAGGCGCGCGCAAAAACCCGCCCAGGTGGGCGCACCCCAACTGGTGCCGCCATACTGTTGGGCGAAGCCATTGAGAAAAACGAGCGCCCCGTTGCCAGGGTCCGCCGGGGCGGACACATCGGGCACCAGGCGGGTCGCTCCGGCGGCGACGCCCGTCCCCGTTTGCCACGGCGGGCGGGCAAAAAAGGCGCTGGCCCCGCCACCGGTGCCCGACCAGACAGTTTCGCCGGTCACCGCACCGGTGGCGGAGTTGAGCGCGATGCTCGTGCCGCCAACGGCGGTCACGTTGGGCGAGCTGGAGGGCGAACTCACGTCAACCGGCGTGCCGGCGCCGTCGGGATTGGACCCGCCGTCCCCGGTGGAAACAAACACCGTGACACCTGCCGCCGCCAGTTCGGCGAAATATTGCTCGTCCGTCTGGACCTGGCCCGCCGAGAGGATAAGCTCGCCCAAGCCGTAGCTCAGGGAGAGCTGGTGCAGGGTCGGCTGACTCCCGTTGGATACCTCGCTGTAGATTTGCGCGTAAGCCTGGTCCAGGTTGGTGGTGGACAAATCCGTGGTGGCATAAACCCGGACCTTTGCGCCCGGGGCGATGCCGCTGGTCCATTCCGTATCGAGGGTTTCCTCGCCCGACGGTGCAGGCAACGGGCCGCTCACCACCTGGGTAAATTGCATGTTGCTGAGCGACTGTGGAATGCCGGCCATCGCCCAAAAGCTGGTGAGATCGCTCGTGGCGGGAAAGGTGTCGATGACGATGCCGATGGTCTGGCCCGCCCCGTTTTGGGCCAGCGCATTTCCGCCGTAGGCGCGCAGGATGTCGCGTGGCCAGTAGGCGGGCGCGAATGTCGTGGCCGTGGAGCCGGGGGTCATCGCCGCCGGTCGCAGGTGCTTTTGCAGCCGCAAGTGGGGCTGAAGGCCGTTGACGCCGAGCACCGCCCGGGCGATCCCAACGGGCAGGCTGGGTGCGGTGATGGCCGAGGTGAATTCCGCGTTTTGAAAGGATACCCGGGCAAAATTGACCTGAAAAGACCGTTGCAACTGCCGCACGGTCCCGCGGGCAAACACGGCCAGGTGGCCCGGATCCGTCCGCGTGATGGTCAACCCCTCACTGATCAGCCAGTTTGTGACCACGGTGTAATCTGCCACCGCCGGCTGATATTTTGCCGCCAGTTCCTGGGGAGTGATTTTTTCCCCGCGACGGATGCGGGCCTGTAATTCCGGGAGAGCGCGCATGCGCAGGGCCACCTCAATCTCAATGGTCCGTTGGGTTTCCTGGGCGGTGAGGGTGGCACGGGTCTGCAGGGGCACCCGGCGAGCCCCCGCTCCGGGGGGTTGCACGGTTGCAACTTCTCGGTGGCTGTCCGGCAAGGAGATGCGACCAGCGGCGGCCGTTTGCGCATGACCGGATGATCCCAGCAAAATAAGCAACAGCCCGGCCAGCCAAACCCGGGTGATCGAGGGTGATTCGCACAGGCCTAGCCGTCCATGGCGCCAATCTCGGCCGATGGATCGAAGCACAGATGCAATCCTAGCATGCCCACCTCTTTCAGGTCTCATGGGGTGGAGGAACTGGGTTATTAACGGCCATGGGCTAGGTGCAAAAGGGCTTGTTCCGCGAGACGGTGAAAAACGACGGGCGGACACTTGATACAAATCAGACGCATTTTATTCCCGATGACAAGCAAGTCCGGCATGGGCCAAAGACCCAAAGTGACACCAGGCCTGGTCAATGGATCCAACCGTCACCAAACAATCTGGCCCAATCGAGCCAGGACCATCGGAACATGCCTTACCGGACCGCAAGGGCGGGAACGGTTACCCTTGGGTGAGCATGTATTCCACCGAGTCGCGCAGCGCCTCCCAGCTTGCGTCAATGATGTTGTCGCTCACCCCGACCGTGCCCCAGATGCGGTGGCCGTCACCACTCTCGATCAGCACGCGCGTGCGGGCGCCCGTGCCGGCGCTGCTTTCCAGGATGCGCACCTTATAGTCACGCAGCGTCATCTTGCGGAGCGAAGGATACGTTGGTTCCAGCGCGAGGCGCAGCGCCTTGTCGAGCGCACCCACCGGTCCGGTACACTCGGCGACGGTGTTGCGGGCCTGCCCGCCCACCCGAAGCTTGACCGTTGCCTCCGACACCGAGGCCGCACCCCGTCGTTCGACGATCACACGGTAGCCTTCGACCTCAAAGAAGCTGCCACGTTGTCCCAAAAATTGGGCGATGAGCAACTGCAACGAGGCGTCGGCCGCCTCATATTCGTAACCGCCAAACTCACGCTGCTTTAGTTCCTCGATGATGTTTTTCAGGGCGGGATTTTTCTCGTCCAGCGCGAAACCCAGCTCGCGGGCCTTCAAGACACTGCTGCTGCGCCCGGCCATGTCGGAGACGAGCACGCGCGTTCGGTTGCCGACCAGGGCGGGGTCGATGTGCTCGTAGCTGCGGGCGGCCTTCGAAGCGGCATTGGCATGCTGCCCGCCCTTGTGGGCAAAGGCGGACGCACCCACATAGGGCGCCTTCGGGTCGGGACGCAGGTTGGCCAGCTCGTCGAAGAACAGCGACAGCTCCCGGAGCTGGCTGAGATGAGGGGCGCTGCGGGTGGTGCGGCCCATTTTGAGGACGAGGGCAGGCAGGATGGTGGTGAGGTTGGCATTGCCCACGCGTTCGCCGTAACCGTTCATGGTGCCCTGCACGAGCGTCGCGCCGGCGGCGACCCCCGCCAGCGACAGCGCGACCCCGATGCCACCGTCATTGTGGCAGTGGACACCAACCCGGTCGGCGCCAAACTCGCGCACAACCTGGGCCACGATGTCCTTGAACTCGTCCACCAAGGTGCCGCCATTGGTATCGCACAGCGTGAGGTTGCCCACCCCGCCCTTGATGGCGGCCGCGAGCGTGCGGAAAGCATAGGCGGGATCGGCCTTGTAGCCGTCAAAAAAATGTTCCGCATCGTACACCACCTCCCGGCCCTGGGCGACGAGGTAGTGCGCCGAGTCCTCGATCATGGCGAGATTCTCGTCGAGCGTGGTGCGCAGGACTTCGGTGACCTGGAGCCCCCAGGTTTTGCCAACGATGGTGAGCACCGGCATCGCGCTGTCGAGGAGGGCGCGCAACTGGGCGTCATCCCGGGCCTTGCTGCCGGCCCGCCGGGTGGCACCGAAAGCGGCGAGTTTGGCATGTTTCAGGCGGAGTTTGCCGGCCTCCTGAAAAAAAGTGATGTCGCGCGGGTTGGAGCCGGGGAAGCCACCTTCGATGTAGTCCACCCCAAACGCATCCAGCTTTTCCGCGATGCGGAGCTTGTCGGCGACGGAGAAGCTGATGCCCTCACCCTGGGTGCCATCGCGGAGGGTGGTGTCGTAGATTTTGATGGGGGAGGATTTCATGGCGGCGGTGTGATGCTGGAGGTGCAGGGGGAGGGTGGAAAACAAAAAACCCGGGCGGTTTGGCCCGGGTCAGGAAACTTGGCGTCAGTTCTTGTCAGTTTACGCCGCGTCTTCCTGCCCGGGGTGGCGGGCAATGATGATAATCGCGGCAATGATGGAGGTGAACCTCATGCGGACGACCCTAACCGGAGCCCGGGATTTGTCGAG
The DNA here is from genome assembly GCA_903919625.1 of uncultured Verrucomicrobiota bacterium. Lineage (GTDB taxonomy): Bacteria > Verrucomicrobiota > Verrucomicrobiia > Opitutales > Opitutaceae > CAIYUN01. The sequence goes on along the minus strand of CAIXIZ010000362.1, from coordinate 17,003 downwards.
CAACATTCTGCACGCGGTATTAACCTGGTGGCTCCCTCGGGACTCGAACCCGAAACCAATTGATTAAGAGTCAACTGCTCTACCATTGAGCTAGAGAGCCAAACACAGGCTATTCAACAACTTGGGGCTTTATCCATGTCCAGGATTCACCGTTTGCCGCACAATTTTGACCCTCCAGCCAGCAACCGATGGGCAACCGCCTGCAACCAAAGACATGGCAAAGAACAAAGACCCCGGGCTGTTACACCACAGGGGAGGGAGTTACTACGGAAGATTTTCCTCCGGCGGCAAGACGAATTTTGTCGGCCTGCAATGCCAGGGGCTGGAAGTCACCCGGCAGCGATTCGCCGAACCCAAGTCCCGCATCGGGAGCAACCGCAAGGCGGCCCGTGCCAGCGCAGGCGGCATCGCGCATCTGACCAGCGGTGGGTGAAAAATCAGGAAAGACCCCATAGCGGCAGCGGCACCGCCGGCGTAGGCTGTGCCGAAAACAGCATCCACCCAATCAGCACATGAAAACTTATTACGATAAAAACAGCGTCCGCCAACTCGCCTTGGCTTCAGTAATGGTCGTCTTGGTCCAGCTGCGAGGCGCAGAAGGCGCGGCGACAAGTCCCGTTGCACCGCCAACGGGGCCGGTCATGCCCACTTCCACAATGCTTCCGGCTCCGACGCCGGCCCCAACCCCGCCGCTGCCGCCAGCGGATCATCCGCTTCCCCCCGCTTCGCCGACTGCAATGCCGGCCCAGCCTGTGAGCCCGCCCGTTATCACCCCCGCGCCGGCCCAGCCTGCTCCGCAAATCATTCCGGCACCCGTGCCCGGCACGTATCCTCGCCAATTCCCACCGACCCCAAAGCCGGGCGAGCCCACTCCCCCAGTCCATATGGTGCCGATGCAGGCCCAGCCTGAACTTCCGCCCCCTCCAACCCCTCCGCTGCCGGCCGTAACCGCCACAGGCTCGGCGGGGATCAAGGTCAACCAATCTGGCATCGCAACTGACGGCAAAGTTGGGGCCAACGGATCGGCGAACAGACAGACGGGCCCCATTGCCAGCTCCTTGAACAGCACCGCAGTGGTTGGCGATATCAGCGGGGCCACGACCGCCAACCGCCTTGAGGTGCTGTCCCATGTGGATAATCTGGTCCAAGCCTCAGATCATGACATGTCAAACTTGTCCGGTGCGACGCGCAACCTCAAGGAGGAGTCGCGTCGCCAGTTTGAGGCCGACTATGCTGCGGTGCAGACCAGGGGAACTGCCTTAAAAAACAGCGTCAACGATGCCCGCCAGAGCACGGACAGCACTTGGATCGACGCGCGGGACAAGCTCGCCGCCAATTACCAGGACTATGCCCAGGCCGTGGCTGAGGCCGAAGCCTCGGCCCGCGCTTCCATGGCTGGGTCCGGCGTCGCGCAACCTTAAGGGAGCCGTCATCCCCGTCCCTCTCCCGACCGGGTGATTGCCGCCAACGCGAACATCGCCGCATTGGCCGCTGGCAGACCGGTTCCGTTCACCCAATTTCAAAAACAATCATGGGGCAGTCTGGACGGCCATGGCCTTTGTGCATTAGGGCGGGAGCATTTTCCGCCGGCCATTGTTAGCAGCCAGGCAGATGACCGCCAGAGCATGGACTGGAAGTCCGCCCGGCGCCATGGGGTGTTACCCGCCACCAATGTGTTACGGCGAGAATCGCCCAGCCACAGCCCTCTTGTGGACAAGCAAACCTGTTGCCATCGTGTGGCTGAACCCGTAAGGTCGGCAAGCAAGAGAGGCGTTATCAATGCTCCCGACCCAGTACCCTGCTGTGCCCCCAAACCTTGGGACGAGTTCCACGAATATATCCCCATGACCCAGTATTTGAGACCCATACCTCTCCGCCTCATCGCCAGTTTGGCTTTGAGCTTGCTCGGCATGCCGGTTGCCTTTGCCGCTGGTGGGCTGCCGGCCTTCACCGGCCAGCTCGTCGGCGAAGCACCGCCGCCCGCCGAGCCATTGAGCCTCTGGTATCGCCGTCCGGCCACCCGATGGGTCGAGGCGCTGGCCGTCGGCAACGGTCGCATTGGCGCGATGGTGTTTGGTGGTCTTGCGCAAGAACGGCTGCAGCTCAATGAGGATACACTTTGGGCGGGCGGCCCCTACGACCCGGTGAATCCGCTGGCCAAGGAGGCGATCCCGCAGGTGCGACAGATGGTGTTTGCGGGCGACTATCAGGGAGCCTCACAACTCATCACCTCCGGCGTTTTGTCCAAACCGATCGGACAAGCCCCCTATCAGACCGCGGGCGACCTGATGCTGACGTTTCCGGGGATGGATGGCACGACAGTCGGGAACTACCGTCGGAGCCTCAATTTGGACACGGCGGTTTCCGATGTCAGCTACACCGTCAACAACGTGCGCTACACCCGGAGCGTGTTTGCCAGCCCAACGGATCAGGTGATCGTGATCCGGCTGACGGCGGACAAGAAAGGCTCCATTTCCTTCGGCACGAGCCTGCAATCGCCGCAAAAGTCCAGGGTGGCCGCCGAGCCCGACGGCACGGTCGTGCTGAGCGGGATCAATGGAGATTTTGGGGGCGGAGGGGGAGGTCGTCGGGGCGGCACGCCGACCCCGGCCATCAAGGGAGCGCTGAAGTTCGAGCTGCGCGCGCGGGTGCTGGCCGACGGCGGCAAGATCACCACCGGAACCAACTCGGTGGAGGTGGCGAATGCCGACTCCGCGACCGTGTTGCTGGCCATGGCCACCAGTTACAAAAATTATCAGGATGTCAGCGGAGACCCCACCGCCATCACGAAAGGCCAGATCGCGGCCGCCGCCCGGCGCGGCGCCGACCGGCTGCTGGCCCGCCATATCGCCGAGCACCAAAAAATCTTCCGCCGCGTGGCGCTTGAGCTGGGCAGGACCGATGCGGCGAAGCTGCCCACCGACGAGCGCGTCCAAAATTTCAAAAACGGCAACGATCCCCAGTTTGCGGCGCTCTATTTTCAGTTTGGCCGCTATTTGCTGCTGAGCTCCTCGCGCCCCGGCGGCCAGCCGGCCAATCTGCAAGGCCTCTGGAACGAGAGCCTGAGCCCCTCGTGGGGCAGCAAATACACGATCAACATCAACACGGAGATGAATTACTGGCCGGCTGAAGTGTGCAATCTCGCCGAATGCGTCGAACCGCTGATCGCGCTGGTCAAGGACCTGGCCCAGACCGGCGCCCGCACCGCGCAGGAAATGTATGGCGCGGGCGGCTGGGTGGTGCACCACAACACGGATCTCTGGCGCGCCACCGGCCCGATTGACGGGGCGAACTACGGCGTGTGGCCGACGGGGGGCGCGTGGCTTTCGCTGCACCTCTGGGACCACTATGCGTTCAGCGGGGACAAGGGTTACCTGAAGGAGGTCTATCCGGTGCTGCGCGGGGCGGCCCAGTTCTTCCTCGAAACCTTGCAGGAGGATCCGAAGCACCATTGGCTTGTCACCAACCCCTCGCTTTCGCCGGAGCACGTTCATCCGCTCGGCACCGCAGTCGTGGACGGGCCGGCGATGGACGAGGAGATCCTTCGCGATTTGTTCTCCCGGCTCATTGAGGCCTCCCAAATCCTCAACACCGACGCGGATTTCAGAAAAAAACTGGCAGCCGCCCGGGCCCGCCTCGCCCCCCTCCAGATCGGCCATGACGGGCAACTGCAGGAGTGGTTGGAAGACTGGGATGCTCAGGCTCCCGAGCCCCAGCACCGGCACATCTCTCACCTGTATGCGCTGTATCCCAGCACGCAAATCAGCCCGCGCCTGACTCCCGAACTGGCGGCCGCCGCGAAGGTCACGCTCAACACCCGGGGTGACATCACGACCGGCTGGGCCATCGCGTGGCGCATCAACTGTTGGACGCGGCTGGGCGACGGCGAACGCGCCTACAGCATCCTGAACCATCTGTTCGACCCGAGCCGGACTGACCCCAACCTGTTCGACGAGCATCCCCCGTTTCAGATTGACGGCAATTTCGGCGGCACCGCCGCCATCGCCGAGATGCTGCTGCAAAGCCAGAATGGGGAGATCGAGCTGCTGCCGGCGCTGCCATCGGTTTGGGCGGACGGCAAAGTCAGCGGTCTGCGCGCGCGTGGCGGCTACGAGGTGGACATCGCCTGGAAAGGCGGAAAACTGCAGAGTGCGGAGATTCGTTCGTCCACCAGCCAGCAAGCCACCGTGCGGTATGGCAGCCGCGTGGTTCAGGTTGATGTTCGGCGCAACCGCCCGCTGCGCCTGAATGCCGAACTGGCCAACTGAACCCAATTCCTGCTCAACTTCTGCAAGTACAACCAGCCATGTTCACTTCCCACCACTCTTGTTCCGGCTCCGCCTGTTTGCTAACCCGCCGTCAGGCTCTCAGGGCGTTCGGTTCCGGTGCGCTACTCGTCGCGGCCGGACAAATTACGTCGCGGCGGGTGTGTGCGGCCGTAGCTCCGCAAGCACCGCTTGCGCAGGGCAAGCGGTCTCCCCCCGGGCTCGCGCTCCAACCTTTTCCGCTGACGGATGTCCGCCTGCTCGACGGTCCCTTTCTCGACGCGCAAAAACGCGACGAGGCCTATCTCTTGCAGCTCGAGCCGGACCGGATGCTGCATAATTTTCGGGTCAACGCTGCCCTTGAGCCCAAAGCGCCGGTTTATGGCGGTTGGGAATCGGTAAAAATGTGGGAGGGCATTCGCGCCCATGGCCACACCCTGGGCCATTACCTCACCGCCGCCTCGCTCATGCATGCCGCGACCGGCCACGAGGTGATGAAGCGGCGCGTGGAATACATCGTTGGCGAACTCAAGGCATGCCAGGACGCCGCCAAGACGGGTCTGGTCTGTGCCTTCCCGGACAATACCGCGCAAATTGACAACCTGGTCGCCGGCCGACGCGTGGCCGGGGTGCCTTGGTATACCCTTCATAAAATATTCGCCGGATTGCGTGACGCCCACCTGCTCTGCGGCAGTGCCCCGGCCCGCGACGTGCTGGTGCAGCTCGCCGACTGGGCGGTGGAAGCCACCCGCGGCATGACCGACGACCAGTTCGAGCGAATGCTGGACGTCGAACACGGCGGCATGAACGAGGTGCTTGCGGACGTCTATGCGCTCACCAAGGATGAGAGGCACCTCATCCTCGCCGAACGCTTCTGCCACAAGGCGGTGCTCACTCCGTTGTCCGAAGGCCGTGACAACCTTGACGGCCTGCACTCCAATACGCAAATCCCCAAAATCGTCGGCTTCGAGCGTCTGTTTCAATTGACCGGCAAACCGCAGTATCGTGCGGCCGCCGAGTATTTTTGGCAGAATATCACGGGCACCCGCTCCTTCGCCACCGGCGGCAACGGCGACGGCGAGCATTTCTTCCCGGTCAGCGAATTTGCCGGGCACCTTGCCTCCGCGAAGACGATGGAGACTTGCTGCAGCCACAACATGCTCCGCCTGACCCGGATGCTTTCCCTCAGGGATCCGACGGCGGCCTATGGTGACTATTACGAAAAGACCCTCATCAATACGATCCTCGCCTCCCAGGATCCCGACACGGGGATGATGACGTATTTTCAGTCCACGCGGCCGGGATACCTCAAGCTCTTCTGCACGCCCTTCGACTCGTTCTGGTGCTGCACGGGCACGGGCATCGAAAATCATGCCAAATATGGCGACTCGATTTATTTCCGCGGCGCTCCTGACGGGCCGCAGGCCGATTCGCTCCACGTGAATCTCTTTATCGCCTCTACCCTCGACTGGAAAGAACGGGGAATCGCGCTCAAGCAGACGACATCGTTTCCGGAGGCCGGCAAGACCCGGCTGGAGATCACGGCCGCAACCGCCCGCGAGTTCACGCTGCACATCCGCCATCCCGGCTGGGCGGCAACCGCCAGCGTCAGCATCAACGGCATTGCCACCGAGCCGTCGCACACACCCGGCTCCTTCATCGCGCTCAAGCGCGTTTGGAAGAACGGAGATGTCGTGGAGGTGGAAATGCCCATGGCCCTGCGGATGGATCTCCTCCCCGGAACGACGGACACGGCCGCCGTGGTTTACGGCCCCATCGTGCTCGTGGGTGCGCTCGGTCGGGAGGTAAAACCTGGCGAAGACCTGCACATCAACGAGCGCACCATTGGTTCAGTTTTCAACGACCCCGTCGAGGTGCCCTCTTTTGCAGGCGAGCTGGCCGGCATTCCCGCGAAAATCAAGCCCGCCGGCACGCCCTTGACCTTCAAGACCGAAGGCATCGGCCGCCCTGGCGACGTGACGCTGATTCCCTACTACAGGACGGCGCACCAGCACTACAATATGTATTGGAAAATCCAAAATGCCTGAGCCGGCTCCGGCGCCGCGGGACTTTCCGATCCCAAGCAGCACCCAACCCTGATCGAAGGACAGCTGAAGACAGATGCGGTCGGCGCCAGCCGGCGCAGTTCAATGCCTTTCAGTCCTTTGGCGGCAGCTCGACACGGGGTGTGCGAGGTGCCGAGGCCCGGGCCGCGCCATCGGCAGCAAGCTTGGCCGCGCCGCCCCTCCCCTGCGCTCCCCGGTCGCGGGTCCGGCGGACAAAACAGGCCTGATTCGCCCCTTGAAACTCCGCGCAGTATGCCCATGATTGACCATTCCATGATCTCCGAGTCTGAGGCTCCCAAACCGCTCGTCGCCAACGAAGGCATCAAAGCTGCGTCCAATTTGCTGCGCGGCGGCATCGTGCGCGACCTCGCCGACACCACCACCGGCGCCATCAGCGAAGACAGCTCGCAGCTGACCAAATTTCACGGCCTCTACCTGCAGGATGACCGCGATGTGCGCAATGCCCTCAAGAAAGCAGGCAAAGAGAAGGCCTTCTCCTTCATGCTGCGGGTGCGGCTGCCCGGCGGCCGGTGCACGCCGGCGCAATGGCTGGTGCTCGACCGTCTGGCCGAGCAGGTCGCCGCCCCCTCGTTGCGGCTCACGACCCGGCAGACCTTTCAATTTCACGGGGTGCTCAAGGCCAATCTCAAGCCGCTGGTCCGTGGGATGCACTCCGTGTTGCTCGACTCGATCGCGGCCTGCGGCGACGTGAACCGCAATGTCATGGCCGCGCCCAATCCCGAGCGGAGCCCGCTGTTGCAGCAGGTCTACGAGCAGGCCTGCGCGTGGAGCCAGTACGCCCTGCCCAAGACCCGTGCCTATCACGAAATCTGGCTGGACGATGAGCTCGTCGCCGGTGGCGAACCCGAGACCGAGCCGATGTATGGCGCGACCTACCTGCCCCGCAAATTCAAAACCGGGTTCGCCCTGCCGCCCTCGAACGATGTGGATGTTTTTTCCCAGGACCTTGGCTTCATCGCCATCGTGGGCGACGATGGCCGGCTCGCCGGTTACAACGTGACCGTGGGCGGCGGCCAGGGCATGAGCCATGGCAACGAAAAAACCTTTCCCCGCGTCGCCGATGTGCTGGGGTTTGTCGCGCCGGAGCACGTGAACGCCATCGGGGGAGGCCGTGCTCACCACCCAGCGGGATTTTGGTGACCGCACGGATCGCAAGCATGCCCGGCTCAAGTATACCATCGCCGACCGCGGCCTCACCTGGTTCCGCGGCGAGGTGGAGCGCCGTTCTGGCATCCGCTTTGCGGGGGTGCGGCGCTTTGCATTCACCACCATCCAGGATCCGCATGGCTGGCAGCCCTGCGCCGACGGTTCGTGGTTCTACGGCCTCCATCTCCTCAGCGGGCGGATCAAGGACGTGGCGGGCTGGCCGATGAAGACCGCCCTGCGGGAAATCGCCGCCATCCACACGGGGGATTTCCGCCTGACTCCTTCGCAAAACCTCACCATCTCCGGCGTCACCACCGCTCAGAAACCGGCGATCGAGGCCATCCTCCAAAAACACGGCCTGGCTGGTGAAAACGCCCGCAGCGGCCTCCGGCTCAATGCGCTTTCCTGCGTTGCGCTGCCCACCTGCGGCCTTGCGCTGGGCGAGAGCGAACGGATGCTGCCGGCGCTCCTGGAAAAATTTGAGACGGTGCTCGACGGGGCGGGGCTGCAGGCCGACGCGATCAGCCTCCGCGTCACCGGCTGCCCCAACGGCTGCGCCCGTCCCTATCTGGCGGAAATCGGCCTGGTGGCGAAGGCGCCGAACAAATACGCGCTGTATCTCGGGGCGAGCTACAACGGCACGCGGCTCAACCGCCTGTTTTCCCCCAGCATCACCCCGGACGATGCCGTTGCCTTGCTGACGCCGATCATCCGGCGCTACGCCCTGGAACGCCAGCCGGGCGAAGGTTTCGGCGACTGGTGCAATCATGCTGTGCTGCCAAAAGATGCCACCTTTCACTCGGTGGGAACCAAAGCCTGAGCACGAATCTGGACGGTTGCGGCGGTCACCCCAGACTGCCGCGCCTTTGCCGCACACGGCGCGGGCCGCTACCTTTCGCGCGCCGCGATGCCCAGGCCCGACCAGGATGCCAGGGTGAACTTGGCCCGCGCGCATGCAACCGGGTCGCACTGGCAGCGCACAGCGTCCAAAGCCATCCTTTGCGATGGCCAGGCAAATGCCGCAACCTGGGCTTCAGAACGATTGCTCCCCCGGCAGGCCATGGGTCGCCTTGGTATCATCGACTGACTGCCAGACTGATCGACTACCCATGCCCGCACTGCATTTCACCGGTTGATTTCCAGTTCAAACTGAGCCCCGCTGTCTTTCACGGCATCGGTGCATCCAAATGGTGCCAGCGAGCGCAAAGCTGCCAAAAATCACGGCATAAGACGAAGGTTCCGGGATGCTGGCCGCGGTGAAACGCAGGTCCAGGTCGTTGCCCGATACCGCAAGCGAGAAAGTGCCGCCGTCCAGGGCATTTTTGTCGGCAAATGCCCCCGCGTCCACATTGAGCAGCATCGCCCCGAAACCGGCAATGCCACCGGTCGCACTTGCAATCGTCCAGGTTTGGTTCGTCGTGCCGTCCCAGCCAGTGAGACTGTTTAGGGCGTTGAGCGTCAGGGTGAACTGGCCCGAGGCGGTCGCAGTAAAAGTCAGCGCACCGGAGATCTGTCCCAGGTCCCAGCCCGTAGTACCACCCGCGGTGCCACCATGGGTGGCGAGCGCATTGATTTCCCAGAGATAATTTCCGCCGGCCGCCCAAAATTGGGCCCCACTCGTGAGGGTGCCGACACCCTCGCCGGGGGCAAGCGCCACCCCGCTGCCAATCGTGAGGGTGGTCGAACCAAGATTCCCGGAACCGCCGACCACGCCGGCATTGAGGGTGAGCGCGCCGGTGTAAGCCTGAGCCGAATCATATCTGAAGGTGCCCCCATTGACCGTTATGGCACGATCCAGCCCCCCCGCGCCATTGGCATAGATCAAAGTACCCGTGCTGCTGACCGTGAGGCCGCTCGTGCCGCTCAGGGTGCCAGTGACGTTGAAGGTACCGCCGTTAATCGCCGTCGCGCCGGCGTAACTGGCGTTGCCCGAGTAGTTAACGGTGCCGCTGTTGACCCGCACGCTGGCGGAATGGGAGATGCCGCCGTTGTAGGAAAACGTGCCGCCGTTGCCGAGGGCGAATGAAACCGTACTGGTGCCAGAGCCGCCATCGATGCTGCCGAGGATCGAGGCGGAGCCGCCGGCAATGTTAAGCGCACCACCGGCGGAGCCAAACGTGACGGCCTGGCCGCTGCTGGAACCGTCGATCGTGCCGGCGTTGTTGATGGTGACGAAATCTGCTGCCGTGAGGATGGCCGGGGCGGTGGCGCTGCCGGTCTGGATCAACGCACCGGCGTCGTTCGCAATCGTGTGGCTGAAGCCGCTCGCATTGGGGGAACTGAAGAGGATCGCAGAATCTGAATCGCCAATGATCTGGCCGCCGCCCAGATTGTGGATGGTGGTGGCGGCGTAAGGCGCCTGGGCGGGAATCGCGGTCTCGGTGACGACGCCGCCAACGGTCGTGAGCAGCTTGTCCACCCCGGCGATCGTGATGCCCCGTCCGATGGCGGTGGCGTTGCCAGCAGTGACGCTGCCCTGGATGAGGCCGGAATTGGTGATCGTGCCGCCGCCAACGGTCACCCCCTCACTAAACTCGGTCGCCCCGAAGCCGAAGGCGTTGACCGACCTGATGGTGCCGGTATTCAACAGGTTGACGAGACCGTCCACATCCACGCCATCACCGTCATGGCCGGCGCTGTCGCCGATATCGTGGCCATTGCCGGTGATGGTGCCGTGGTTGACGATGGTCACAACCTCGTTGGCGTTGAGCCCGTCGATGTTGAGGCCGGAACCGTTGTCGCCCTGGATGGTGCCGCCGAGATTGTTGGTGATGCTCATCGTGTAGGCGCCGTTGTTGACGACGGGGCTGCCCACGCTGTCCGTGGCCACATTGCCGCCGGTGATGCCGTGGCGGCCGCCCTCGATGAGACCGGTGCCGGTGCCGCCGCCGGCGCTGGCGGCGTTGGTGATCGTGATGCCGGAGTTGGTCTGGGCATCAATGCCATCGCTGCCGCTGCCCATGGTGGTGACGGACTTGATCGTGCCGTCGTTGTTGACGAAGCCGTTCACGCCGGGACGGACGGCGTCCGCCTCGGTCGCCTGCATGATGCCCGTGGAGAAATTGTTGACGATGTTGCCGCCGGACAGGATGGCGTTGAAGTCCACCGCCTGCGCGCCGCCGGCCGAGGCGTTCAGCGAGGTCATCGTGCCGTAGTTGTTCAGCGTCACGCTTGCCGGAGACTTGTTCATCTGGATGACATCAGCGTCTGCCGTCTGCATCAGCGCGCTGGTGCTGTTGGTGATGAGAAGACCGGTCACGCCCGTGTTGTCGCGGATCGCCCGCCCGGTGCCGGTCTGGCTGATGGTGCCGGCATTGGTCAGCGTGGCATTGTTCCCGGTAAGGGTGACGGCCACCGTGCTGCCGGCAACCGTCAGGGTCCCATTGGAATTGACCGTCCCGGTTTGCCCGGCCCCCAGTGACTGGGCGCTGGTGGTGGCGGTGCTGATGGTAAAATTGCCGGCGGCGGAAGCCGTAACGGCGAGCACCGCCGCGCAGGCGAAGGCAAAGATCGAACGTGGCATGAAGTTCATGTTGGGAATATTTCCGACGCGGCCACCGCCGCCCTGGCTGTCATGCGCCGGCGGCGAATCCACGCAGCGCCCGTGAGGGTCAGCAGGCCGAAGATCGCGGCATAGGCCGAGGGCTCGGGGATGGTGGTGACCACCACTTCCAAATCGTTGCCGGACATCTGCAGCGAACCGCTCCAGTTGGCCGGCATCGAACCGAGCGTAAACGCCGAGAGACCCCAGTTGGTTGGCGTGATGCTGGTCCCGGTAACGCTGACCAAGTCGTAGGTTCCGACCGTTGCGGAGCCATTAAAATCGAGGAGATTGACGGTAATTGCACCGGTAGTGTTGCCAGTAAGGGTGATGCCACTGCCGGAGAGCGTGAGTTTGTCCGAGGCCGCACTCGCCAGCCGAAAGTTCAGCACGCTCCCGTTGTTCAGCGTTAGATTGCCGCCGATGGTGAGGATGCCAGGGCTGGCGCTGCCGGGTGAAATGGCCCCGCCACTCGCCGCCGAAACCGAGCCAAAGACGGTTCCCGTGCCACTCAACGTGCCACCGCTGTTGGCTGTCAGTGCGCTACCGGCGGCGAGGCTGCCATTTACGGCCAAGGTGCCAGCATTGATCGTCGTGGTGCCGGTGTAGGTGTTGACGCCGGAGAGCGTGACCGTGCTGGATCCGGACTTGGTGAGGGCACCGCTGCCGGCGAACACGGCATTGATCGTGCCGTTTTGCACGGTATAGCTGCTGCCGGAAAGTGTCCCGGTGCCGCCCGTGCTTTGAATGATTCCGCCGGACAAAGTGACTGCACCCACCGTCTGGGTGGTGTGACCGAGATCAAGTGTGCCGCCGCTGACGGCAAGGGCACCAGCGGTGGCCCCGAGCGTGCCGCTGCTGCCGAGTGCCAGGGTGCCGCCGCTGACGGTCGTGCCGCCGGTGTAGGCATTGGCCCCGCCAAATGTCTGGGTGCCAGCTCCGTTCATCACGACGCTGATCGCACCGGAGACCACGCCGGAGTTGGCGGCGGAGCCATCACTATAGATATAGTTGCCGCTGCCGCCAATGGTGAGAGTGGCGGCAGTGGCCGAGGTGACAACATTGGTGCTGGTGCTCGCACTGGTTCCAGCGACGCTGTTGAGTCCGGCAACCTGCTGGCTATGCCCGTTTAAATCCAAAGTCCCGAGATTGGCACTGGCGGACTGCCCAAGATTTACCGTTGTCGTGGTCGGCAACGCGTTCGCGACCAACAGCTGGGTGATGCCATTGTTCAGGAAAGTGTTGCCGGAGTAGCTGCTCGTGCCGCCGAGGACGAGGGTGCCACCACCTTGCTTCACAAGATCCCCGGTGCTCCCGCTGAAATTCCGCATGGACCCGCTGTAACTCACCGTGATGGCGCCTTTGATGCTCAAGGTTCCGGTGTTGTTGCCCCCGGAAGGATTGGCGCCCAGAAAAATGCTCCGCGTTGGATCGATGGTCGTGTTGTTGGTCGCGATGCCCAAACGGCCGCCATTGATGGTGACGCTGCCTCCGGCCCCACCCAAATTGCCATCACTGGTGACATCAACCTCGATACTATTGCCACTGATCACCAATCCGCCGGTGAATGAGTTGGCCCCGGACAGCGTGATTGTGCTAGTTCCGGTCCCGCTCGTATTGCTGAAAGTCAGCGCCTGTGCGCCCCCCGTTTCAGCAATATTGCTACCGATGGTCAGCTTGCCGCTGCTGGCGCTGTCGATGGCACCGCTCGCAGCCAGCACCAGCCCCAGCGAACCACTCGCGCCGTTTGTCATGGTGAGATTATTTGCCGAGTTCAGCGCGATCAAGGGCATACTGCTTCCCCGCCCGCCGTTAAGGGTCAGAGTGAGCGCACCGGATCCGGAGTTCTTAAGCGTGGTATTGGTGGTCAGGCTGAAGCTGAGATCTTCGACGATCAAGCTGCTGCTCATGGTATAGGCTCCCCCAGTGGGCGACCCAGAATCGATGACCACATTATTGCCGGAACCGGGAACCCCCGACGGATTCCAGTTGCCGGCGGTATTCCACGCCCCGCCCGTTTTGAATTCCGAACTCTGAGCATGAAGTCCGGACAACCCGGTGAGGATCGCAAGGACCACGCCGGTCAAAATGCGCCATGACCCGGCGAAGTATTGGAAAACATTGGCAAGCTTCATGATTGTTGGTGTACGGAGATGTCGGGCAAATAGTTCCACCCTGAACGGGCCGGGGGTTTTCCCGACGGAACAGTAAAACCGCCCCATCCTGCCCATGCAGTGTGACAATCCTGCGGGCATGTAGTGACATTTAGGTGACACCGGCCAAAATGTTTTTCCGGTCTGCCCGGTTGGACCGGTGCATCCGGACAGCGGACGGCGGTCTGGCGTCACCCGGTTCCCGCCCGCTACCGCCAACATTTCGGGATTTCCATACTTTTGGGCTGATCTAATCAGGAGGGTAGAATTGCGGGGTGAGGCCACCCCGCATAAAACTGCAATTAATGCAGGCTTAAACCAACCCGGCAGGCCACGTCGTCGACGTGGCAGCCAGCTCAGCGAGCTGGCCTGCAACCTAAACCAGACGGCATGCCCCGGGCGTCGTGCCCCGCCCTCAGATCATGCGCGACAGCCCACATCTCCAGAGCCGTCGGTATAAAGCCCGGCGACAGCCAACTGCGTATGCCGGGGCAACACCCGGCATCTCACCGCGGTACAACGGAGGTCACGTTCTTCAAAATGAAGACACAAAATGCGGCAGTGGCCGCAAGAAAGACGATGAAGAGAAATACTCGTGCCATGTGGGGAGCGTTTGTATGATCATAATCATAAGCCACAATTGTGCCAATCTGGTGTTGATAATGTGACGTTTGTGGAAATCCAAGGTCGTCCGAATTGGACCGAATGGGATGCGCTCCGGCCAAAAAATGTAACAATCCCAAGATTGCCCCGGAAGCCGCCAGGTTGTAACCCTAATGTAACAAACACCTGTGACCCGCAGTTGTATTGCGTCCCACGCCATGAAATCCATCCCCAGCATCAAGCCGGCGCGCCTCGCCGTCAGCACCCGTGAACTGTCCGCCAAGCTTGCCACCGCAAAGAAACGGGCCCAGGCGGCTAAAGCCGAACTTAAGCACGTGCGCAAAGCCTACAAGCAGGCCAAAAAAATCGCCAAAGAATCGCGCAAAGAGGCCAAGGAATTGAAAAAGCAGCTAGCCCTTGCCCGGGCCGTGGCGGCCAAAGCGCGCAAGCCACCCGCCGGACGCACAATTGCCAAACGTGCACCAGTCAAGAAACGCGCTGGGTCACCAGCGTTGCCCGCAGAGCAAACTATTGCCGCCACCGCGCCCGTCGTCCAACCTCCTGCACCTCCCGCGGCCGCTCCGCCCGCCGTGCCCTCAGGGGAACCGGTCAGCTGATCTCCCCCGTCATTTGGACTGCATCGGATTGCGACTGGGACACGCCGCCGCTTTCCCTCTTACCCTTGGGCCAACAACCCGGGAAGCGTCAGCGCAGGAATTGGCCCATCGGTCCGTCAGACCGCCACATCGCCCAGGCAGGTCTCGACGAGGCGGGCGGTCTTGATCCAGGTGTGATCCGGCGGGACGGTGCGCTTGAAGCCGGCGACATTTTCCAACGGCACGGGCACGCATTCGGCACCTTTGACCGCAACCATGATGTTATAGTGGCCCTGGGCGAGCAGCTCGCCGGCCTTGGTGCCAAGCCGTGTGCACAGCAGCCGGTCAAACGCGGTGGGCGGACCCCCGCGCTGCACATGCCCGAGTGAAGTCACCCGCGCCTCGACGCCGGTGAGCTGCTGGATATGCCGGGCAAGCCGGCTTGCGACCGGTTCGTGGACAAGATGCACGGCATCGGGTGCGTGTGGGGCCATCGGGGCGGGAGCCGTCTCGGCATTCTTCTTCTTTTTCTTCCCCAACAGGGCCCGCCGCTCGGCCTCGGCGGCGGACACGATGCCCTCGGCGACCGCAATGATGGAAAAACGTTTTCCGCTGCGACGACGATGGGTGAGGCTGCGGACCACCGCATCGAGGTGGTAGGGTATTTCGGGAATCAAAATCACATCGGCGCCACCGGCGATGCCCGCCCCAAGGCAAAGCCAGCCGGCGTCATGGCCCATGATCTCGCACACTATGATGCGGTGATGGCTCGTGGCCGTGGTGTGCAGCCGGTCAATCGCCTCGGTGGCGATGGACATGGCGGAGTCAAAGCCAAAGGTGATGTCAGTCTCCGCCACATCGTTGTCGATGGTCTTCGGCAACGTAAGCACATTGAGTCCGCCGCGGGTGTGGAGCCGCAGCGCATTTTTCTGGGTCCCGTTGCCCCCCAGGCACACGAGACAGTCAAGTTTAAGCTTATGATAATTCCTGACCGCGACCGCCGTCAGGTCGACCACCCGCTGGCCCACGGGCATTTTATGCGGCTTATCCCGGCTGCTGCCGAGAAAAGTGCCGCCCTGCATCAGGATGCCGCTGACGAGGTTGTTGCTGAGCTCGACGGTGCGGTTTTCCACCAGGCCGCGAAATCCGTCGTGAATGCCCAGCACGCGGATCCCATGGTGCATCGCCGCCTTCGCGACGCCGCGGATGACGGCATTCAGACCAGGGCAATCGCCACCCGCCGTAAGGATGCCGATGGTTCCGCGTGTATTTTTGGGCATAATCCGAAGTTGAGTGGCCCAGGGCCTGTTGCCGAGCCTGAGTTTGTGAAATTCGGCATGAAACAGGGGCAAAATTGCGGATTTTCACAATTGTAACCCTGCCGTCACAGAATCGCCGTTTGCGGCAGACATACTGCCCTGGTCGCACGTACCGCGCCCTCCACGCATCCCGTGAAACTTGCCATCGTCACCGAAACCTTCCCGCCGGAAATCAACGGCGTGGCGATGACTTTCGGCGTTATCGCCCGTGAGCTGGGGCGCCGGGGACACGCGGTCACGGTGTATCGACCGCATCGCGAAGATCTGACCGGAGACGCCTCCCATCCGGAATACCGCGAGACATCCCTGCCGGGACTGCCGATGCCGGGTTATCCGTTGCTGCGCTTTGGTCTGCCGGCCTGGGGACGTTTAAAAAAAATGTGGCGGGAAGACCGGCCCGACCTCGTCCATGTCGTGACGGAAGGGCCGTTGGGGGCATCGGCGATCACCGCGGCGCGCGCGCTGGGAGTGCCCGTCACGTCAAGTTTCCACACTAATTTTCACGCCTATGCCGGTCACTATGGCTGCGCTCCGCTGCGCCGGGTCGCCCTGGGTTGGCTGCGCCGGGTCCACAACCGCACCGCCCGCACCTTTGCCCCCACGATTGAGCTCAGTGCCGGGCTGGCCGAGCTGGGTTTCCGGGATGTCGGCCTGTTGTCCCGCGGGGTGGACACCCGCCAGTTTTCTCCCGCGCTCCGCTCCGAAAAACTGCGCATTGCATGGGGGGCCGCACCGGACGATCCCGTGGTGCTGCATGCCGGCCGGATGGCGGCGGAGAAAAACTATCCGCTGCTCTTCGAGTCCTATGCGGCCATGCGCGCCGCCAACGCCCGCTGCCGTTTCATTCTCGTCGGTGACGGTCCGCTCCGCCCCTCGCTCCGCCGCAAAAGACCCGGGGCCATCTTTACCGGTTTCATCTCGCGCGATCAGCTCGCCCGCCACTACGCCTCGGCTGACATCTATGTCCATGCCAGTCTCACCGAGACCTTTGGCAATGTGCTCACCGAGGCGATGGCCAGCGGCCTGGCGGTCGCGGCCTTTGATTATGCGGCCGCCCGGCAGTTTATCCGCGACGGTCACAACGGCCTCGCCATCCCCTGCGGCCGGCCCGCCGGCCTGGTTACCGCTGCCGTCCGCCTCGCGACCGACGCCACCTTGCGCGCCCGGCTCGGCCCTACCGCCCGCGCCACCGTCGAGCCACAATCGTGGGACTTTGTCATCGCCCGGTTCGAAACCGATCTCACCGCCGTGGTGGCCGGCCACACGCCCCAGTCCCCCCGGGCACGGGTGTCA
>CAIXIZ010000361.1 GCA_903919625.1 uncultured Verrucomicrobiota bacterium | reverse complement strand
CGCCCGGCCAAAAAGATGTTGCCTGGCCGTGCGAACCCGACCCGAAGAAGAAATACATTGTTCATTTCCCCGACGAGCCCTCCATTTGGTCCTACGGTTCCGGCTACGGCGGCAATGCGCTGCTCGGCAAAAAATGTCTCGCGCTGCGCATCGCCTCAACCGTTGCCAAACGCGAAGGCTGGATGGCCGAGCACATGCTCATTCTCAATCTCACCTCGCCCGCCGGCAAAAAACATTACGTCGCCGCCGCGTTCCCCAGCGCCTGCGGCAAGACCAACTTCGCCATGCTCATCCCGCCCGCGCATTTCTCCGCGCAGGGCTGGAAAATCTGGACCGTCGGCGACGACATCGCGTGGCTCAAGCCCGACGCCGCCGGCCGCCTCCGCGCCATCAACCCCGAGGCCGGCTTCTTCGGCGTCGCCCCCGGCACCTCGCTGAAGACCAATCCCAACGCGATGGCCGCGCTGGCGAAGAACACCATTTTCACCAACGTCGCGCTCACGCCCGACGGTGGCGTCTGGTGGGAGGGCATGACCGACCCTCCGCCCGCCGAGTGCCTCGACTGGCAGGGAAAAAAATGGACGCCCTCCCTGGCGAAAGAAACCGGCACGAAGGCCGCACATCCCAACTCGCGTTTCACCGCGCCCGCATCACAGTGCCCGACCATTGATCCCGACTGGGAAAACCCCGCCGGCGTGCCCATCAGTGCGCTCATCTTTGGCGGCCGCCGCGCCACCACGATGCCGCTGGTCTACCAGACGTTCAACTGGAGCTCGGGCGTCTATGCCGGCGCGACGATGGGCAGCGAGATGACGGCCGCCGCCGCCGGCACCATCGGCCAGGTGCGGCGCGACCCGATGGCGATGCTGCCCTTCTGCGGCTACCACATGGGCGACTATTTCCGCCATTGGATCTCGATGCAGAAAAAGCTCAACGAGACGCCGCGCATCTTTCACGTCAACTGGTTCCGCAAGGACGCCGCCGGCAAATTCCTCTGGCCCGGCTTTTCGGAAAACATGCGCGTGCTGAAATGGATCGTGGACCGCGCCCGCGGCCGCGCGCTCGGGCAGGAGACGCCCATCGGCTGGGTGCCGCGCCACGACGACCTCGACTGGGCGGGCCTGGATTTCGCGCCGGAGAAATTCGCACAGCTCCAGGCCGTGGACCGCGCCGCGTGGCGCAAGGAGGTGCTCAGCCACGAGGAGCTGTTTATCGAATTGCACGACCACCTCCCCAAGGAAATGATCTACGAGCGCGAGCTGCTCATCTGCCGGCTGTGACCGCGCCGGGGGAGGTTTCCCGTGCCGGCCAGACCGCTGGCCGGAACTTTGGGGTCGATCAACCGGCTTAAGGCCGGATTAAACCAATCCTGGAGGCGGGTCGCGCGCGCCGGGCGCGCCTTTATCTGGCCGATGGCCGGCCAGGCCGCAGACCAGGCAATGCCGCCACCCGCAGCGAAAAACAGCGGAGATGCCAGAGGCCGAACCAGGTCATGCGCGCGAGGATCCAGCCATGGCGGAAGCGGGAGATGTTCGTCTCACCATACGTGCGGTCCTTGTACCGCACCGGCACATCCCGGATGCGCAGGCCAAGCAGCGCGGCGCCAAACAGCAGGTTGAAGTCGCCGAACGGGTCAAAATCGCCGAACGGCGCGATGCGGCGCAGCACGCGTTCATAGTCCGAGCGCAGCAGCATCTTCGTGCCGCAGAGGCTGTCCTTCACCGGCTGGCCGAGCACAAAGGACAGCGACAGGGCGAAAAATTTGTTGCCGAGCAAATTCAGAAAACGCATGGCGCGCCGCTCCATCGGGTAGACGAGGCGGCTGCCGTTGGCGAACTCCACCCGGCCGCTGGCGATGGCGTCGTAAAATTTCGGCAGCTCCTCGGGCGGAGCGGTGAGATCGGCGTCCTGGATGACGAGCACCTCGCCGGTGGCGGCGGCAAAGCCGGCGTGGACCGCATCCCACTTGCCTTTGCCGGGCTGCTGCAGGGCGCGGACGCGGTGCGGGCCGCGATACGCCGCCACCTCGCGTTGGATGACCTCCCAGGTGTTGTCCTTGCTGTGGCCTTCGACGAAGATCACCTCGGTGCCGCGGCCCAGCGTGGGGATGCGGTCGAGCGCGGCGCGGATGTTGCCGGATTCATTGCGCGCGGGCACGATCACCGAGCAGGAAATCGGCGCGGTGAGCGCCGGGGCGCGGCGGGGCCGGGCCGTCAGGCAAAGCGTGATGCCGAGGTGGCTGAGGCCGGGCAGGCGGACCGCGGCGCGGTTGAGCAGCGGCGCGACCAGCGGGACGCCAAACGGAAACAGCTGCTGGCGTTCGAATCGCACCACTTCCCAGCCGGCCAGCTCGAGCAGGTTGAGTAAATCGGAGTCGGCGAGCCAGGCGCTGGGGGGCTGCGGCATGACCAGGCCGAGCTTGGTGGCGGCGCGCAGCGGGCCGCGCCACAACGTGTTGAGCGTCGTGAGGTGGAGGCGGGTGCGCGCATGTGCCGCGGCCTGGAGGCGTTCCAGCACCAGCTGGATGTCTTCGAGATAACCCGTGAGATAATCGAGGACCAGATGGTCGAACGTTTCGCCGCCAAAGTCGGCGGTCGCGGCATCGGCGACCCGAAATTCCAAACCTGGCTGCGCACCATGGCGGGCCTGCGCCTTGGCGATCATCGCCGCGCTGAAATCGCAGCCGAGCCCGCGGACGGGTGCCAGCGAGGCGAGCAGGTCGCCCGCGCCACAGCCCAGCTCAAGGACGCTTTCGCCCTCGGGAATCTGGTGGCGGAAGTGGGCGCGGAGCTGGGCGTGAAACGCATGCTGCAGCCGGCGCGCATCCGCGTCATGCGCGGCCACCCAGTCGAAGTGGGTTTGGAGATTGTGCCCGGGGCTCATGGGTTAAGCGCCAGGGTGGCAGCCGGTTTGGCCACCGCTGGGTCCGTCGGGGGCTGGCCAGCGGGCGGTTTTTTTTCAGGTGCAAGCAGATGAATGGCGGCGACGCGGCTGATGCGCGCCAGATGCGTGCCGAAACGGCGCTGCGCCACCGGTTCGAGGACATAGGAGGCGGGGAGCCGGTCAATCGGATCGAGTTGGAAATCGCCCGCAGGACCGGTCGGCCGGTAGGTCTGCAGCACGAGCACTTCGCTGAAATTATGGTGGTCGAGATTGAATTTGACCATCTCGGCGCGGACGAAGGCCCGTTCGATTTGCGCCGACGCGATCTCTTCGCCGAACCAGACCAGCGCCGACTTGTTGGTGACGATCAGGCGCGTGCCGGGGGTGCGGGCGGCGACCACGCGGCTCTCCCACTCAAGTTCGCGTTCGAGCAGGTTGAGTCCGGTGTGGCGGGCATTGGCGATCAGGCCACCGGCAAACGCCGCCAGGACCGCGCCCCCGACTGCAAATGGCGCCAGCGGGCGCGAGGCTGTCGACCAGCGCTGCACCGTCACCGCGAGGCAGATGACGATCAGCACCGCAAAGGGCAGGCTGAGCCGCGCCGCGATGGGGTCATCAAGCTGGCCCCAGTAATAGAACTGCAACAGCAGCAGATTGCCCGCAATGGCCGCACCGATGAGCACCAGGGCCACATGTTCCGGCCGCGCCGTGCGCCAGCGGGGCAGGGACCGTACCACGGCGAAGAGCAACGCGCCGAAGGCGATGAGGCCCGCGCCAAACAGCCACCACGAGTTGGTCAGGAAGCCGGAGAGGTCAAAAAAGTAATGCCACGCATGGGCGAGGTTGTCGGTCAGATACTGGAACCCAAAGCGCGAAGCCTCATTGGCCCGCAGCTCCCAGAGGATGGGTGTGCCCGAAAGATAGGTGCTGTGCAGCGCACAGGGAATCAGCAGCACCGGACCGAGCACGGCGGCCGGAGGCAGGATGAGCCGGCCGGCCCGCCGCCAGCCCTCAAGCACGGCCAGGGCGACGGGTGCGACATACAGGCTGGACTCGTAACGCGTCTGGGCGAGCAGCACGGCGGAGAGCACCAGCGCCGCCAGCCGGGGCTCGTCGGGCGCGGCCAGCCAGTGGGCGACGAGATGCAGCGTGAGCAGGATCATCACCAGGTTGAGCAGCTCCATGCCGGCCCCGGTGGCGTTGTGTGCCAGCAGGGAAAATGTGCCCAGCGCCACCAGGGCCGCCAGCGCGGCGGCGTGTGCCACCAGCCGGCGGGCATAGAGATAGACGAGCGCGAGCACTCCGGGCATGAGCGCGGTGTTCAGCGCGAAGGCGTTGCTCACCCGGTAGCCGGTGAGGTCATGCACCAGCGACAGGATGAAGGGAAAAAAATACGGCCGCTTGTCGAGGTAGGCCTGCACGGTCGAAAAGACGCCGCCGACTTCGTACGCCCGCACCACCGTGCCAACTTCGCGGTTGGCGTGCATGCTCCAGGCGGTGCCCTGCAGCACGTATTCATCGTAGAGCACCTTGGGGCCGTACGGGATGGTGCAGGCGGCGAGCACGGTGCAGGCGGCGATCAGCCCGGCGGCCTGCCAGCCTTCCCGGTGGGTGGGTGGCGGCAGCTCCCTCCACAATCCGTACCCCACGCGCGTCAGCGCGTAGACGAACCAGGCAAAGGTCGCCGCGATCCCATAATAGCCATAATGCTGGATGTAATCCCCCGCGTCCTTGACCGAAGTGTAAACAAAGCCGAACGCGACCGCGACCACCGTGGCCGCGCCAAACAGCGCCAGCCGCCACTGCTCCTGCCGCAATTGCGGCGGGGTGAGTGGCGTGGCGGGCGCGGGCGGGGAGGGCATGGCCGGAACAGGAGGGCTTAAGGCAGATGCCGGATCAGGCTTTCCATATACTTGGGTTTCGCCGCCTCCAGCTCGTCGCTGCTCAAGGGCAGCCCGGGGCCGGGGGACGGGCTGGCCAGTCCGGTGTCTGTGGTCGGGCGTCCGTCAACCCAGACCGTCTTGACCCGGCTGATCCGGCCAATGAGCAAGGTCTCGATGCGATGTTCCCACACCGTCTCCAGCTCAAAATCAGGCCCCAGTTCATCCGGGGAGGGTTTGTTGGGATCCGGGGTGTAAAGGTGCGGCTCACCCGTATCGGGGTTGAGCTGAAAAGTCTGAAACACATAGATCGCGGCAAAGGTGTGGTTGCGCAGTTGGAAGGCGAGGTCGGGCTTGCGCAGTCTGGCCTGCTCCACCGGCGTGGCCACCACATGGTTGACGATCCAGAACACGGAGTCCTGGTCGATGAACATGTAGTCTTTTTCAGGATAACGCCGGAGAAACTCCTGCCGCCAGGCCATCTGGATGCCGGGCGAATAATCGGCCTCATAGGCCCGCCGCGCCATGACCGGCAGGCCTTGGGTGACCAGCGACACTAGTGCCACACCCACCAGCCATCGTCCCCAGCCCCGTTGCTGCCAAGCCAGCTTGCCCGCCGTCACGATGGCGAGGGTCATGAGCAGATAGGTGGGCAGGGCCAGCCGGTGGACGATCGGGTTGTTCAAGCCCAGGAAATAGCACATCAGCAACGCGGTGAGCCCGAAGAGCCCCGCGCCGCAGACGGCCAGCGCCATGTCCGCAGGCGTGGCTTGCCGGGGCGCGCGCAGGACGCGGACAATCCACAGGCCGAATACCGGCAGGGCGAGCAGGCCGAGCGCGGAAAAGACCGGCGAGCTCGCCTGATAACCGCTGAAGAACTGTTTGCCCTCGACATCGAAAAAGAAGGCCAGGGCGTTGCCCAGGTTGTCGCCGGCATAGCCCAGGGCAAAGGGGGCCACGGCACCGGGGTGACTGCCCAGTTCCCACGCCCCTGCGTTCACCTCAAAGGTCCGGTTCTGCCACAGCCACGGGAGCAGCAAAAGCGGTGCGATCATCACCGGCCAGGTGAGCGTGACCCGTCCGTCGTGCCACCACGCCCAGAGCACCAGTACCGCCACCGGCAGGAGGAACAGCACCGACTCATATCGGCTGTAGGCCAGCAGCACCGCCCCGAGCACGAGCGCTTCCTGCGTGTCTGCGGCACGTTTCACGGCGAATTCCCGCGCCAGCCAGACTACGGCGGCCAGCATCACCAGATTGAGGAGATCCATGCCTCCGCCCGCCATCTGCTGCGCCAGCAACGGCAACCCCGTGAACAGCAACACCGCGCCCGCCCCGGCCCACGGCGAGCCCCCGATGTTTCGCCCCAGCAGCCAGACCATGGCCAGCAACCCGAAACCCAGCGCGGCATTTACATAAAAGGGATTCGTCGGCCGGTAGCCCGTCAGATCATGCGTTAGTGCGACCAGGAAGGGAAAAAAGAACGGCCGTTTGTCGAGCACGTGCTGGGTCAGATGAAAGGGTCCCTGGACGTCGTGGGCGCGCACCGGGTAGGCCGCAAGGCGGTCGAGATGCATGCTCATCGAGGTGCCAAGCAGCAGCACCTCGTCCTCCAAAATCTTGAAACCCTGCTGCTCATGCGCGAGCAGCACGGCGCCACCGGCCAGCACCAGCGCCAGCGCACCCGCCTCGATCCGGCCCGGCCGGCGTGCGCGCCAGGACTCCCGGGCCACCCGCCATGCCGCCCGGACGAACAGTGCCAGCGTACCGAGCATGACCCAGTAGCCGCTTTTGACCGCCGCCGAAATCGCCTTTTCATTGACCAGTCCGTCGAGCTCGCCCGGCGTGAAGGGGTGGGCGCCATCGGCCGCCAGTTGCACAGCCAACCGCAGCGGCAGCAGCCAGATCCCGGCCAGCAGCGCCAATCCCGCCAGCAGGGCAGTCAGCACCACGCGCCGGTCCCGGCGCAAGAGTTGGAGGAAATCCATAAAAAAGCCGCCCACGGTTAATGGGCGGCTCGAAGGAGTGCAAACCGAGTTTGCTTACTGATAGGTGATCGTGCGCGCGCCGGCAACGCCGGAGGCCGTCACGGCCGAACCGGCCAGCAACACCGCGGTGTAGGACTCGTTAGCGACCGTCGGGAACGGTTTGACGGCCTGCGTGGAGTTCGTGCCGACCATGTCAGACGAGGCAAACGAGCTGCGACCGGTCTCCGAGAAATACTGGTCAGCGGCGTTCTGCATCTGGCGCAGGTTGTTCGTGACGCTCTTGTCTTGGGAACTGGAGCGCACTTTCTGGAACTGCGGAACGGCCATCGCGGCCAGGAGGCCGATGATGACGACGACGATCATGATTTCAACGAGCGTGAAGCCCTTGGTGGTGT
>CAIXIZ010000360.1 GCA_903919625.1 uncultured Verrucomicrobiota bacterium | reverse complement strand
TTTTCCCCTGGTGCTTATTTTTTCAAAACGATGATTTCGAGCCGGCGATCTTTCGCCATCTGCTCCTCGGGGGCCTTCTCAGGGGCATCGAGACTTCCCTTGGAGAGGGTCTCGAGCTTGTCCGCCGGCACCTTGATGCCGGTCAGGTAACGCTTGCCCGAGTTGGCGCGACGGTCGCCCAGGCCGAGATTGTATTCGGCGGTGCCCCGCCAGTCGCAGTGTCCCTCGAGCAGGATGCGATACGTCGGATGCTCGGCCAGGTACTTCACCACCTCCTGCAGCTTGGGCCGCTCGGACTCCTTGATGTTGGACTGGTCAAAGCCAAAATAGACGGGCTGGAAAAGGCCGCGGATCATGTCCGCCGTCTCAATGACGCCGTTGGCCCCGCGGTTCTCCAATCCGGGCGGGGGGGCATCAATCGAAGGCGGACGGGCTGACGGGGTGTTTTCATTGCTCACCACGGTGGTGGTTTCACCCGGGGTTGCGTCGCGTTCGGGCTTTTTATTGCAGCCGGCGAAGAGCAGGACGGTGCTGAGCAGAAGGGAACCGGGCAAAGTTGAAGAGGGCTTCATGATGGGAATGGAAATGGCGTGAGTTGACCTTATTGGGCAAACGATTTGGGTCGGCAAGTTATTTTCCTCCCTCATTTCTTCCGAGTGAACTCTGTCCAGCCCACCAGCCCCGCCTCCGTGTGCCTCCTGTTTGACAATGGGTCGTTGCGGGCCGAGTCCACGCTCAGTCTGCGGGGAGTCGCGGCGGCACTAGCCGAGCGGACGGGCTGCGACGTGCGGCCGGTGTCGTTGCGGCACTCTGTCCAGGTGCCCGCCAGCGAACTTGGCGGCATGCCCGCGCAACTGCTGGAATCGGCCCTGCGGCAGATGCTCGCGGTGCAACCCCCGGGCGACATGATACTGCTCCCCTTGTTTTTTGGTCCGAGTGCGGCCTGGACGGATTATGTGCCCGCACAGGTGCGGGCCGTGCAGGAGCATTACCCGGACGCGAACATCCGCCTCGCCGCCGGACTGGTGGACATCCACGCACCCGAGGACCGGCGGGTGGCGGAAATCCTGGCGGCGCAAGTGCGGGAAACCGCGCGTGCCGCCGGCTGGCGACGGCCCAAGGTGCTGCTGGTGGACCATGGCTCCCCCACCCGGGCCGTGACGGCGGTGCGCGATCATCTGGGCGCGCAGTTACGGGGCTTGCTGGCGGAGGAGGTTGCGGTCGTCGGTGTGGCCTCCATGGAACGGCGCACGGGGACGGAATATGACTTTAACGAGCCGCTGCTGGCGACCGCGCTGCGCACGCCACCTTTTGAACAGGGCGAAGTGGTGGTGGCGCTGCAATTTCTCTCCCCCGGCCGGCACGCCGGGCCGGACGGTGACATTGCCCAAATCTGCCGCGCTGCCGAGACGGAACGCCCCGGCCTGCGCACGCGGATGACCGCACCGCTGGCCTGCAATCCGCGACTGGTTGAGGTGCTGGCCGACCGGTTGGGCACGGCACGGGTGCTTTGATTTGACCTGGGATGGGCAACCGATGCCGGTCGCCCGGCGGGTGGCAGGCATCACCCCACCGCGGGCAGATGGATTGAAAAGACCGCCCCGCCACCGTCCGCGTTGTGCACTTCGGCTTTGCCCCCGTGAGCCTCGACGATGGCACGGACCAGGCTCAGGCCAAGGCCAAGGCCACGTTGCGAGCGGCTGGAGTCACCACGATAGAGCCGCCGCCAGATGGCGTCGAACTCGCCAGCCGGAATGCCCGGCCCGGAGTCGGAGACCTGGATGACCACCGTATCCCCGGCAACTTTGGTCGTGAGCATGACCTGGCCGCCGGCCGGGGTATACTTGAGCGCGTTGTCCAGGAGGTTGTTGACGGCCTGGCCGAGGCGGATGGCATCGGCGGCACAGAGGGCGGGCATCGGCTGGTCGAGGGTGACGGTGATTTTTTTCTCCTCGGCGACATCTCGATAAAGATCGACCGCCCGCCCGACAAGCGAGCGAACATCGAGGCGGTCGCGGTTGAGCTTGATCACCCCCGCCTCGGCGGCGGAGATGTCGAGCAACGTTTCCAGCAGATGCAGCAGGCGGTCCGATTCGTCCACGCAGCCCGCGAGCGCCGCATGCACCTCGGCCGGATCGCCTTTGTCGCCCAGCGCCAGTTCCGCCGTGCCCCGCAGGCGCGTGAGCGGGGTGCGAAGATCGTGCGCCAGGTTGTCGAGCGTGTCCCGAAGCACCCGCACATGCGCGGCGTTTTTGTCCAGCAGGGTGTTGAGTTGGGCAACCAGCTGGGCCAGCTCTCCGCGTCCGCCCGGACCGGGCACCCGGGCGGCGAGGTCGCCGGTTTCCAGGATGCGGTGCGCGGTCTCTGAAACCAGCCGCAACGGGCGGGTCGCCCGCCAGGCCAGCACGATGCCCGCGGCAAATGCGAAGACGAGCGCTCCGGCGCCGGTGAGGGCAAAAGCCCGCCGCAGGGGCGCGAGCAGCACCGCCGAGCTGTCCATCAGCCGCCCGACCTGGAGCTGCCAGCCGTTCGGCCAATGGTAGGTGGCGATGGAGTAATCATGCAGGGCGTTCTGCGGGATGCGCTCGGTCCGCACCTCCTGGTTCAGGGTGAAGGGGCCAAACGGGACGGCCTTCACCTGGGTCTCGATCCAGTCATCGGGCAATTTCTGAAATGCGACCACTCCATCGGGCGCAACGAGGCGAACAAACGCCGCGGCCATCTCGGGCGAGGGATTGTTGTTCACGCGGGAGATGACATCGGCCGGCGCCCCGCGGTCGAAGGCCGAGGCCAGCGAGCGCGCCTGCCGTTCGAGCGCGGCGAGTTCCCGGTGGTTGAGTGAGTCCGCGAGAGTCCAGTAAAGCACGCCAAACAGCAGTCCGCTGCCCAGGGCAAAAAGCAGCGCGTATTGCAGCGCCAGGCGCAGCGCAAGGGACTGGCGCAGGCGCTCAAGCATGGGGACGGAAAATGTAACCGACCCCCCGCACCGTCTCGAGCCGGGTGTGATCGGGGTCGATCTTCGCCCGCAGACGGGAGACCAGCACATCCACCACATTCGTCTGGGGATCAAAGCTGTAATCCCAGACATGCTCGAGCAGCATGGTCTTGCTCACCGGCCGGCCGGCGTGACGGAGCAGAAAGGCCAGCAGGGAAAACTCGCGCGGCTGCAGTTCCACCCGCTCGCCCGCACACGTGACCTCGCGCGTCACGAGGTCGAGCGTGACATCGCCCGAGGTGAGCCGCGTGGTTTCCGGCGACTGGGTGGCGCGGCGGATGAGCGCCTGCAGCCGCGCGACCAGCTCGGAAAACGCGAAGGGTTTCGTGAGATAGTCGTCGCCACCGGCCTGGAGCCCCTTGATGCGGTCGTCCACGGAGCTCCGGGCGCTGAGAAACAACACCGGCACGGGCCGGCGGGCGGCGCGGAGCCGCTTCACCAGACTGATGCCGTCCAACTGCGGCAGCATCACATCCACAATGGCGGCGTCATAGGTGGTGCTCGTGCCGAGGGCCAGGCCGGTGTCGCCATCCGGAGCATGATCGACGGCATAGCCCTCCTGCTTCAGGCCTTTGACCACGAAGGAGGCGATCTTGGCATCGTCTTCGACCACGAGCACACGCATGGCAGGGAGCATGGGAAGTTTTGTCCGCGAGAGAATCCCAATGTGACGAAAAATGCGCGGTGGCCCGTCCTCTGGACGGGAACGGTCGCACTCCACCTCAACCCCGGACGAATCACGGCAAAACCGGCGCAGGCTGGCCGGCAAAAAGTGTCACTTAATACGTGACACTGTGCAGTGGGAGGAGGGGGCCGGAGGGGCGGGCGGAAGTGTAACCTATTAGGTTACACTGCATTTTTGGTTTGAGGCGCGGAGGCGGGTGCGAGAGCGGGGCGAAGCTGGTCCACGCTGGGCGCGGTGCGCGTCAGGCCGCGGTGCGCCCAGTGGGACACCCTCCCGGCCACTCGCTCAGGATTTTCCGGCGACGGTGGTCTCGTCGACAATCGCGTAGCGGGTCCCTTTCTGGTTCCAGATGCGGAGCAGGGTCTTCTTGGAATCGGTCTTTTCGGTGAGCTTGACCGCATCGTCGGCGCCGGTGACGGGCTGACGGTTGATTTCCTGGATCACATCGCCGGGTTGCAGGCCAACCGCCGCGGCGGCGGAGTTGGGATCGACTTGGGTGACCACGACACCGCGTACGCCGGTCGGAACATTGAATTCGCGACGGGTCCGCGCATCGAGGTCGGCGACGCCGACGCCGTTGAGTGTGCCAGTGTCGTCCTTAGCCAGCTCATCGGGGCTGGCATTGGAGCTGTTGCGCTCACCGGCCTTGGCCAGCACCTTCGCATCGCGCTCGCCGATTTTCAGGTCCAGTTTTTTGGTCTCACCGTCGCGGATGATCTCGAACGCGGCCTTGGTGTCCGGCGCGAGATTGGCGACACTGAGCTTGAGATGCCGGGAGTCGGTGACGGATTTGCCATTGAGCCCCACGATGACGTCGCCGTTTTTCAGGCCGGCGCGGGCCGCCGGGCTGCCGGGCATGACTTCGGCGACGAGCGCCCCATCGTTGCCTTTGAGCCTGAAGCTCTCGGCCAGCGCCGGCGTCACGTCCTGCAAATTCACCCCAATGTAGCCCCGCACGACCTTGCCGCTGGCGACCAGCTGCTCCATGATGTTGCGCGCCAGATTGGAGGGGATGGCAAAGCCGATGCCCTGCGAGCCGCCGGAGCGGCTGAGGATGGCGGTGTTGATCCCGACGAGACGGCCCTGGACATCAACGAGCGCACCGCCGGAGTTGCCCGGGTTGATGGCCGCATCCGTCTGGATGAAATCCTCATACTCGAGGTCGAGCGTCGCGCGGCCCAAGGCGCTGACCATGCCGCCGGTGACCGTCTGGCCGATCCCAAAGGGATTGCCGACGGCCAGCACCCGGTCGCCGATTTCAAGCTTGTCGCTGTCGGAAAAGGTGACGGCGGGCAGGTTTTTGGCATCGATCTTGATGACGGCGATCTCGGACGCCGGATCGGTGCCCACGAGCTTGGCCGTGAACTCGCGCCCATCGTTCAGGGTGACCTTGATGACGTCGGCCCCGTTGACCACATGGTGGTTGGTCAGCACATAGCCGTCTGCGCTCACAATGACGCCCGAACCCAGGCCTTCCTGCGGCGGC
>CAIXIZ010000359.1 GCA_903919625.1 uncultured Verrucomicrobiota bacterium | reverse complement strand
CAAAGAGAAAGATTGCCCAGGGACGGCACATTCTCCTTGTTGCGTGGTCAATCTATCCCACCTGTGCCTGAACCAGAAAAAGCCCTCCCGCCCTCTTTCCCCGCCGCTCCGTCCGTTTCAGCCCCCGCTCCGGCTGCGACCGATTCCGGGGAGAGACTCACTCCCAAATGGTTCATGCCAGCCGCGATTCTCTTTCTCGCGGTCATTTCATGGCTGGCCTATGCCAATTCGTTCGATGCCGCCTTCAGCCTGGATAACTCCCTGGTCATCGGACAGGACACCCGTCTGCGGGAGTGGAAATGGGAACAAAAGGACGAGGTCGCGGGGGTGACGATAACCACTCCGAAGCTGAAGCTCGTCTTTACGCAAAACTACTGGTACCCCAGCTTCCCGAGTGAACTGTACCGCCCGCTGACCACGCTTACCTATGCGATGAACTGGTCGCTCTTTGGCGGAGGCAGCAACCCGGCCGGCTATCACCTTTTCAATCTGGTGTTGCATGCGCTCAATGCCATGTTGGTGCTGGTGGTGGTGCGACGGCTCTCGGGACGGCCCTGGCTCGCGCTCCTCGCGGCGGCACTATTTGCGGTCCACCCGGTGGAGACCGAATCGGTCGTCAATATTGTGGGCCGGGCCGATGAGCTGGCAACCCTGTGGATGCTGATAAGTTTCTGGTGTTACCTGCGGGCTGCGGCGACTTCCGGAGTGGCCCGCCTGGCCTGGATCATCGGCCTTGGCTTTACGGCCTTTCCCGCCATGTTTTCGAAGGAGAGCGGCATCATGCTGGTCGCGTTGCTGCCGCTGTATGACATCATCTTTCGCTGGCCCAAACTGGTGGGGTCGTTCTCGAGCAGGCTTTGGACGGCGGTGGTCGACTTTGGCCTGAAGGGCTACATCGCATTGTTGCCGGGGATTGTGACCTTTTTTGTGGTCCGGGCCAAGTTGTTTGCCGCTTCCCCCATCTATGGGGAGCTGTTCATTGACAACCCCATCGCCCGCCCGCCTTCGTGGTTCGCCGGCGAACTGACCGCCTTCAAAGTGCTCGGCCGTTATCTTGGCCTGCTGGTGTTTCCCCAGACATTGTCTTCCGATTATTCCTACAACCAGATACCGCTCTACGGCGAGCATTCTTCGACCTGGGAGGATTTGCAGTGCTGGCTGTCGCTCGCCATCGTGGGGGTGCTGATCTGGCAGGCGTTTCGGCTGGTTCGCAAGCAGCCGCTGTTCACCTTTGGCGTCCTGTTTTTCTTCGGGATGATGATGCCGACGGCCAACATCCTCAAACCCATCGGCAGCATCATGGCAGAGCGTTTTCTATATTTTCCCTCAATCGGCTTTTGTCTGGTCGCCGCGCTGGCATTGCGGCCTTTTGGTGAATGGGTGGTCCGGGTGCTGACCGTGCCAGTCCGCGATCACGCCTGGGCGGCGCTGCTGGTGCCGGCCTTGATCCTAGGGGCGCTCGGGATCCGCACTTATGTGCGCAATACCGACTGGCTCAGCGAGTTCTCCATGTGGGAAAGCGCGGTGCGGGCCGCCCCGAACAGCTTCAAGGTTCACAAGGGCATGGCCAACGGTTACTTCAATCGTGTCAGCAATGCCATGATCGAGATCAACGGCGCTAAACAGCCCGACTGGAAGACGCGCGAGCAGGGGGTGGATGACGCCATTGCCGCCGCCGAAATCGGGCTCAAGGTCATCAATGAAGGCAACCTCTCCATCCAGCGCCAGGACAACACGCTGTTCTGCGATCTCGGCATGTACTATATCGTCAAGGCGCAGTACCTTGAGCTGCGCAAGGGGGTCGGAAACCCTGAAGCCGCCAAATATTACCAAAAGGATGTGGATGTGATGCTGCGGGCCAAAGAGGTGGACACCTGGGTCAATGGGGCCGCCCGGGCCTCACGGCTCAAAAAGGGCGCCAAACCGGAGGAAATATCCGACGTCGGCAATCCGCGGGTCCATACGCAGCTGGCCGCCGGATATTTTGGGCTGCGCCAATGGCAGCAGGCCCAGGACTCCGCCAAATATGCCATCCACCTGTCGCCGACGGATCCGACCAATTAT
>CAIXIZ010000358.1 GCA_903919625.1 uncultured Verrucomicrobiota bacterium | reverse complement strand
CCGGCCCCGGCGGCCGAGGGGTCAGGATTGGCTGGTCATTGCTCATGGGCGCAGGGTTGGCGTGGAGTCAGACAGCGTCATTCCAGCGTGAGCTTTGGGTTCATCCAGGCCTGGAGAACGTCGGCGAGAAAATTGCAGCCGACGATGAAGGTGCCGTAGACGACGACCGTGCCGAGCACGAGCGTGTAGTCGCGGCTGGTCACGCTGATGACGAACTCCCGGCCCAGGCCCGGGATCTGGAAAATTGTCTCAACCGCAAACGAGCCCGTGAGGATGCCGGCGGTGGCGGGGCCGAGCCAGGCGATGGCCGAGAGCAGGCCGCCGCGCAGTGCGTGGTGGAACACCACCCGCGTCTCTGACGCCCCCTTGGCCCGCGCGGTGCGGATGAAATCCTGCGCGAGCACCTCGATCATGCCGCCCCGCGTGAGGCGGGCGAGCGGCGCGGCGTAGGCGACGCCGAGCACCAGCACGGGCAGCACCGCGTCCCGCGGCTCATACCAGCCGGAGGCATTGAACCAGCGCAGGTGGACCGCCAGCAGCAGCGCCAGCAACGGCCCGCTCACAAACGTCGGCACGCACAGCCCCGTCAGGGCGAGCGAGGAGACGCCGCGGTCGATCCATGAATTGTGCCACAGCGCCGCCACCACTCCCGCGCCCAGCCCCAGCCCCAGGGCGACCAGCAACGCCAGCGAACCAAGCTTGAGCGACACGGGCAGCTCGGCGGCGATGATCTCATTGACGGTGCGGCTGGCGTATTTGAACGACGGGCGCAGGTCGATGCCGAACGCGGCCTTGAGATCAAACCCGTCGCGCAACGCGAGCGGGTGAAACGCCTTGGGGCAGATGTCCCACAGATAGTCGCCGTATTGTTTCCAGAGCGGATCGTCGAGGTGGTAATAGGCGTCGAGATTGCGCTGGATCTCCGGCGGGAGGGATTTTTCCCGGGTGAACGGGCCGCCGGGCGCAAAGCGCTGCAGAAAAAACGTCAGCGTGATGATCACGAAGAGCACCGGGACGGCCTGCAGCAGCAGGCGGCGGGCGAGATAGCGGAGCATGGATGAATGCGGGGTGCGGAATGAATGAAGCCGGAGCTTCAGATTTGGAATTTGGATTGGTCCGGACTTTTGCCTTGGACAATTGACTGCGGTATTTTCCTGGCTGCGTGGCTTTTGAATTAAGCCGGTCTTCAATTCTCCAGAGAGAGATATTTGTAGGGATGGAGGTCGAGCAGCGTGGGGTACCAGCCCTGCACCTTCGGGTTCATGGCATACACGCGCGTATAATAATAGATCGGGATCACCGGGCATTCGTCCACCAGGATGGCGTCCATTTTCTGGTAGATCGCATAGCGCGCTTCCTGCGTTTTGGCCGCCAGGGCGGACTGGAGGAGGCGGTCGTAGTCGGCATTGGCCCAGAGGGTGTCGTTGTTGCCGTTGTCGGAGCTCCAGATTTCGAGGAAGACGTGGGGATCCACATAGTCGGCGACCCAGGCGGCCCGCATCATGGTGAAATTGTGCGTATGCTGGGTGTCCTGGTAGGCCGCCCATTCCTGGTTGGTCAGGCGCACTTCGACGCCCAGGTTATCGTGCCACATCTGCTGGATGGCCTCGGCGATGGCCTTGTGCGCCTCCGAGGTGTTATACAGCAGCTCGATCGGCGGACAGCCTTTGCCTCCAGGGTAGCCGGCCTCGGCCAGCAGGCGTCTGGCCTCGGCGAGATCACCGGTCAAATGGGCGACGGGGGTGTAGCCGGCGGTGCCGGGATAGCTCACGGCATAGGCCGGGCGCTGGTCGCCCCGGGTGATGTTTTTCACAATGGCCTCGCGGTCGATCGCCAGCGCCAGGGCGCGGCGCACGCGCTTGTCGGTGAGCGGCGGGCGGGTGACATTGCAGCGGTAAAAATAAACGCCGAGATAAGGCTCCAGGCGAAAGGTGTCCGGGTGGTCCCGGCGGTAGGTGTCGATTTTCGTCAGCGGCATCGTATCCGTGACATCCAGCTGGCCGGTGCGGAACATCTGTTCCTCGGCGGCTGCATCGTCCACGGCGTAGAACTCGATGCCGGCGAGCTTCACCTTGGCGGCGTCCCAGTAGTTGGGATTGGGGACCACGGTGATTTTTTGCTTGGGCAGCCAATCCTTGAGGATGAACGGGCCGTTGCCGACGAGGTGGCCGGGCTTCGTCCAGGCACCGTCCTTCGCTTCCAACGGGCCATACTGGGCGATGGTGTTCACGGGCACCACATTCCACGCCTGATGGCAGGCAATGATATTGAGCAGGTAGGGAGTGGGATTGAGGAGGGTGACCACCAGCGTGCGGGGGTCGGGAGCGGCAAAGCCAACTTTCGTAAAATCCGTGAGCTTGCCGTCATAATAGTCTTTGGCGCCCACCACAAAATTGTAGAGCAGGTAGGCATATTCGGACGCAAATTTGGGCGACAGCATCCGGCGGTAGGACGCGATGAAGTCCGCCGCCGTCAACGGGTCGCCGTTGGACCATTTGGCGTTGGCGCGCAGGTGAAAGGTGTAGGTGAGGCCGTCCGGGGAAATGTCCCACGTCTCCGCCACCCCGGGCAGCGGATGGAGGTCATGCGGATCGGGTGTGAGCAGTCCCTCAAAGAGGGCCATGACGATCTTGCCCTCGGTGACGCCCGTGATGTCCTGTGGGTCGATGCCCTTCGGCTCCGCTCCGTTGCCGATCCGGAGGATCTGCGGGCGTGGGGCCGTGGCAGCGTTGGTGCCGTTGTTCGTGGAGGCGGCCTCCTTTTTGCCGCAACCCGCCAACGCGAGCAGCGCACCGGCGAGGAGAAGGGAAAAAAC
Source organism: uncultured Verrucomicrobiota bacterium (assembly GCA_903919625.1). Lineage (GTDB taxonomy): Bacteria > Verrucomicrobiota > Verrucomicrobiia > Opitutales > Opitutaceae > CAIYUN01. Next base: position 775 of record CAIXIZ010000358.1, on the reverse strand, counting down.
ACGGGAAGGCATGGGCGGAACGCAAACAGCCCGGGACCGTAACGGCAAGCGTTGGCGGGAGCCAACCGTCCCCGGCTGCGCTCCGCCCCATCCCGGCCAGACCAGAACCCTCATGGCACCCGCACGGGCGGGAGGTTCCAGATTTGCTCGGCGTATTCGCGGATCGTGCGGTCACTGGAGAATTTGCCGGTGCGGGCGGTGTTGAGGATCGCCATCTTGGCCCAGCGGGCCGGATTGCGGTACGCGGCGTCCACGCGGGTCTGGCAGTCGCTGTAACTGCGGAAATCGGCCAGCAGTTTGAAGGGGTCGCCCCCCTCCAACAGGCTGTGGTGCAGGTGGGCAAACGCCCCCGGCTCATTGGGCGTGAAGTAGCTCGAGCCGAGCCAGTCGACCACGGCGCGCAGTTCCGGGTCCGCATGGTAATAATCCCGCGGCTGATAGCCGCGGGCATCCAGCGCCGCGACCTCGTCCACGGTGAGGCCGAAGATGAAGATGTTGTCCGCCCCGACTTCCTCGCCGATCTCGACATTGGCGCCGTCGAGGGTGCCGATCGTCAGCGCGCCGTTGAGGGCGAGCTTCATGTTGCCGGTGCCGCTGGCCTCCTTGCCCGCGGTGGAGATCTGCTCGGAGAGGTCGGCCGCGGGGATGATTTTCTCCGCGAGCGAGACGCGGTAATTCGGCAGAAAGACCACCTTCAGCCGGCCGCCGATGCGGGCGTCGGCATTGATGTGCGCCCCGATGACGTTGATCGCGTAGATGATGTTTTTGGCGAGAT
>CAIXIZ010000357.1 GCA_903919625.1 uncultured Verrucomicrobiota bacterium | reverse complement strand
GGCGCAAAAAATCGGCCTCACCAACTATCCCGGCTGGTCGGCCTGCTGGATCGATGGTGCGACCTTTGTGAAATATTCACCGGTTATTCGTGGCGCCACCTATCCCGACATCGGCTGCGCCTTTGAGACGTTCACCAACGGTGAGGTGATCGAACTGGAAACGCTCGGCGCGCTCGCCGCCATTCCGCCGGGCAAAACCGTTTCCCATACCGAATGGTGGACCATCTTCGACGGCCTCCCCAAGCCCGACCATGATGAAGCCTTCGAGAAGAAACTGGCCCCAGCGGTAGCGCGGTGGCTAAAAACCCTCTGACCTTGGTTCACTCTGCAGAGACGGCGGGCTGTGCCCGCGTGCCGTCCAGCGCTGGAGCACCGAGAAACATTACTGCCCCGATGCCCGCGCCGCTCAAACTCGTGTTTCTCGGCTCCGATGCCATCGCGCTGCCTTTGCTCAACTGGCTGGCGGGCGAGGGAAGGGTGCATGCGCAAGTGATCGCCGTCTACACGCAACCCGACCGGGCCGCCGGCCGCGGGCAGAAAGTCCAGCCCAACGCCATCAAAACTTGGGCGGTCGCACACGGCCTGCCGGTCTTCCAACCGGAGAAGCTGACCGGCGCTGCCCGCGACCAGCTGGCTGTTCTCACCCCCGATGTGGCGCTCGTCATGGCATACGGCCACATCCTACACGATGACTTCATCGCCACCCCGCGGTTTGGTACGCTCAATCTGCACACCTCCCTGCTGCCGAAATATCGTGGCGCCTCGCCGATCCAGACCGCGATTGCGTGCGGCGAACAGGAGACCGGCGTAAGCCTTATGCGTATCGTCCGGGAATTGGATGCCGGTCCGGTCGCCGACGTCGAACGTGTGGCGATTGCGCCTGGCGACACCGCCCATGAGGTGGAAACCAATCTAGCCGTCGCCTGCGTCCCGTTGCTCGCGCGTACGTTGCCCAAGCTCGCGGCCGGCACGCTTGCATTCACTTTCCAAGACGCCGCCGCCGCGACTTATTGCCGCAAATTGCGCAAGGACGACGGCGGACTCGACTTTGCCGCACCGGCCGCAGTGCTGGCGGCGCGCATCAACGGCCTCTTCCCCTGGCCCGCCTGCAGCGTGGTGCTGCACGGCCAGTCGGTGAAGCTGGGTTGCGCGACCAGCACCCAGGCGAAGTGTCACGTATTAAGTGACACTGCGGCGGGGGCGGGGGGGACATTGGCGACGCCGGGCAGCGTGCTCGGACATGACGCCGAGGCACTGCTGATTGCCACCGGCGACGGGTTGTTGCGCGTGCTCCGGCTGCAACGGCCAGGCGGCAAAATGCTGCCCGCGCCGGAATTTTTGCGGGGCTTTCCCATTGCCCCCGGGATTGTTTTGTCCTCAGGTCCGATGGCGGTTTTACTGGCCGAGGCCGCAGGCCGCCGGCGGGACAGTTAATGGGGCGGCCAACAAAGCCGTTGCTGGACAAAATTTCACTGTTCCAGCAGCATCCGCGTCATGAGACCGCTTTCCTGGAAACACGCCAAGAAATTCTCCGATATCCTCTATCACAAGGCTGACGGGATCGCGCGCATCACCATCAACCGTCCGGCGAAGCGCAACGCGTTCCGTCCGGAGACGGTCACCCAGATGATTGCCGCGTTTACCGATGCACGCGAAGATCAGTCCATTGGCGTGGTGCTACTCACCGGCGCCGGGCCGCATACCGACGGCAAATATGCCTTCTGCTCCGGCGGTGATCAGTCGGTTCGCGGCAAATCCGGCTATGTTGGCGGCGACGGGGTGCCGCGCCTCAATGTCCTCGACTTGCAAAAGCTCATCCGCTCGATGCCCAAGGTCGTCATCGCCCTCGTCGCGGGTTACGCCATCGGTGGGGGCCATGTGCTGCATCTGGTCTGCGATCTCACGATTGCGGCGGACAATGCCGTATTTGGGCAGGTAGGCCCGCGCATGGGCAGCTTTGATGGCGGATTCGGCGCGAGTTACCTCGCACGCGTGGTCGGGCAGAAAAAGGCACGCGAAATCTGGTTTCTCTGCCGGCAATATGGCGCGCAGCAGGCGGTCGACATGGGCCTGGTCAACGCCGTCGTCCCCCTGGCGGATTTGGAAAGCGTGGGCGTGAAATGGGCGCGTGAAATTCTGGGCCACAGCCCGCTGGCCATACGCTGCCTTAAGTCCGCCTTTAACGCGGATGTGGACGGCCAGTCCGGCCTGCAGGAGCTGGCGGGCAACGCGACATTGCTTTACTATCAAAGCGAGGAGGCGAAGGAGTTCCACTCGGCCCAGCGGGAGAAACGCCGTCCGAAGGCGCGGAAATTTCCGTGGCTGCCCTGAGCCAAACTCATGCAACTGAACCACGGATAGCACGGATAAAAACGGATAAATCCATCGGCGCCCCAAAGCTCAAAACCAGCGATCGCATTCATCAATCAGTTTGGGTGGATGAACGCAGGGTTGATCTCCAAAGCATTGATCCGTGCTCATCCGTGCAATCCGCGGTGAGTACCGTCTGAAAACTTCCGGCTGAGTTATCGCTCAGGGTGAGGCCATCGGAGCGACCGCCGGCGCGTAGAGGGCGGCGAGCTGGCGGAGGAGGGATTCCAATTGGGCGTAGTAGGCGGCCTCAGGGAGCGTGGCTTTGGCGGCGTGGAGCTTTTCCAGCCGCTGTTCCAGCTTTTCCCGCTGCTGGAGCTGGTCGGCGCTCATGGCCAGTTCGGCGTCCGACGGGGCGAGGGCAACGAGCCGGGCACGGTTTTCATCCACGAAACCGCGGTTCTGGGGATGTTTCACCACCCGGGTGCCCTTGAAATAATCCGCCGTGATGCCAGCCTTGTCCCCGTGGTCGTCAATTGAGGCGTGCTCGCTCATCATCCGGTTGTTGTCGTCATAAAATGCCTTCACCTTTTGCGCAGCGGTCACGAACGCCTCCAGCAATGAGATTTGCCCGTCCTGATCAATGTCGGTGTCGTCACTGACCAGGGCGGCGGCGAAATACTCCCCGAAGCGGGAATAATTGACTTCCTGGCCCGCCCGGGTGGCGGTGATGATGATGCGGTTCGGAGCGGAAAGGGCGGGAAGAAAGGGATAGCTGGAGGAGCCGCCATGGATGAAAATCACCGGGCGGGTGACCGGCTTGAGCCAGGCGGCCAGCTCGGCGGGCAGAATGTCCGGCCCCCGCAGGTTCAAGCGGGCGTCTTTGCCGTCGAAGGTGCCATGGCCGAGGTAGGCGATCCAGACATTAGCCGCGGAGGCGGGGTTGAGCTGCCGCAACCACTCCTGCACGCGGTCTTTGTCGGTCGGCGCGGCGTCCGGATCCTTTTTTTCGTCGAGGCCGATGACGGTGCAGGTGACATGGGCGCGGTCGCTGGCCGTCTGCCAGTTTTTGGCCGCGTTGGCGAAACCGGGCGCGAAGACGTCCTCACCGGCCGCGCCGACGATGACCAGCACCTCGTCCCGGATGGGGGCGACGGTGGGCGCGGCCGCGCGGACGGTGCGCGCGAGCAGCAGCACAAGTACGGCAAGGAAGAAGCGGGGCACGATTTTCATGGCAAACCTTTCCAACGCCGCCAGCCCCACTCGGAGAGGAAACAGGCGAGCACGGCGAGAAACACCCAGCTTTGCTGCCAGAGCGGTTCGGACAGTTCCTCACTGACGGGGGCGGGGCTGCGGCCGAGTTTTTTGGCAAGTGAATCGAGACCGGACCATGGGATGACTTCGCCGCCGGTGCGACGGGCCAGCTCCTCCAGCAGGGCGCGGTTCGGCGCGAGCGAGCGAAATTCGTCTCCGGCGGGATCGTTGACCCAGCCGGCCTGGGCATGGCCGAGAATTTTCCCGCTCCGGTCGGTGACCTCGACGTTGGCGAGGTAGGCGCCGGCATCGCGCGGCGCGAATGTTGCGGCGTATTGGCCGGGCGCGTCAGGAACCGGCTCGGTGGTCAGCTTGACCGAAGTGAAGGCGGGAGCCGGGGCCGCCGCATCAGCGGGGGTCGCGGGCGGCGGGTCGGAGCTGACGCGTTTGACGGTGATTCTGGCGGTGGCCAGATCGAGCGGTTTATATTCCAAATCGTGGGCGGTGACGGTGAGTTTCACCCCGCCGGCTTCATCCGGGGCCGGTTCAACCCGCAGTTCCACCGGCGCGGGCACATCGGTCACGAGCCAGCGGGCGAGCTGGCGCCAGAAACGGGCCAGGTCGGCCTGTTCAGCCTCGCCCCGCATTCCCCAACGCCACAGGTCACCCACCGCCACAGCGGCAACCCGGCCAGCACCGTAATGCTGCGAGACGAGCGCGGGATATTTGTGACCGGCCTGATCCTCGACGGTGGCGAGGACGGTGGCACCGGGCTTGATGCTTTTGAGCGCGTTGGCAACCTGGAAATGGGGCATGGAGTCGAGGCGTTTTCTTTCGTCGGCCTCCAACGTGCGCACGCGGGCCCACGGTTCCAACCAGCCTTCGCGGGTGAGCTGCCAGGTGATTTCTCCTTCCGGCGTCACGTCAGCTTTGCGGTCCAGATAGACCGGCAGTGCGTTCGCGAGCGGGGTGCTTTCATACCCGCCGCCTTCGAGCGAATCCACGCCGCCAAGCATAAGCAGGCCACCGCCGCGCTCGGCGACAAAACGGCGCAACAGTGCGAGCTGGTCGGTGGTGAAAAACTCCGCTTCAACCTTGCTGAGGATGACGGCATCGTAGGCAAACAGCTCGGCCGCGTTGAGCGGGAAGCCGCCAGCCAGTTCGGTTTCGTCCTTGGCATTGATCACACGGAGAACCGGCTGGTCATAGCGCTGGGTGTCATCAGACGCTTTATCTGCGCCGCGGAAGAGCGGGTTGGTCGTTTCCCCGACCCGGCCGAGGAAGTTAAACTTGGGTTCGCGTTTGGCCACGCGGATGAGCGCCGGCAGCTCGAGTTGCGGGTCGTCGCCGAGGGCGCGGTTCAGAAACTTGAATTCCCAGTTCGGCATGCCGGTGACATAAAGAATGCGATAGGCCGGGCGACCGCGGTCGACCAGCACGGCACGACGGTTGTTGAGCTGCGTGGCCTCGTCGAACGCCGGCACGCCCTGCACGCTCACATTGGTTTCAAAAAATTGCACGCCGCTGCCGCCGGGTTTCCAGTCAAACTTCACCTCGGCGATGTCCTGGTCGCCGGTGAGACGCACGGTCTGCGCCGGCGGGAGATTTTCCACCGAGGCCCCGGTGGGGCCGGCGGTGGCGAGCGGGCGGACACTTACGCGCAGATCCCGTCCGGCGGCGCCCTGGCCGGCGACAGAGACATTGAGCGAAACGGGCGCATCATCGAACGCGGTCAGGCGCACATCGGCGCGGTCGATGCCGACATCCCGCAGGCCGTCCGGGGAGCCGATGAGCACCGGATAAACGGGCACCCCGCCGGTGTCACCCAGCCCGTTGGGCAGATCGGTGGCGTTGCCATCGGTGAACAGCAGGATGCCGGCGAGCGGCTGGCCATTGAGCCGGTCATGCAGTTTTTTGAGGGCGCTGCCGATGCCGGTGCTGTTGCCCTGGAAATCCAGCTCGCTGAAATCGCGCACCCGTTTGAGGTCGCGGTCGAAGATGTAGGGGCGCACCTGAAAATTGTCGGCGATGGCCTCAAGCCATTTTGCCCCCGGCTCGGTGAGCGCGGTCCGGAGCTTCGCGCCGCGCGAGACCGTTTCTCCCGCGTCCGAGACCTGAAGGCTCTGGCTGTTGTCGGCGAGGATGGCAAACAGGTTGGCGCCTTTTTTGGGCCGGGATGATATCCATTGCGGGTCGAGCAGGCAGAGCAGCAGCAGGCCGATCCCAAGGGCGCGCAGGCCGAGGCCGAAGGCGCGGGCGCCGCGTTGGGGGCCGACGGGGCCCAGGGCGAGCCAGGCGAGCGGCACGAGCACGGCGGCACCAGCCAGGGCGAGCCACCACCAGGCGGCATTGGCAAAGGAGAGGGCGGCAAGCATCACGCGGAGTGGACGGTCACTTGCCGGCGCCAAGCGCCTCAAAGTAACTGCTTACGGAATTGGCAAATTTCGCCGGCACCGGGTCGCGGTCGGCCGGCTGCAGCACATCGGGTTGCGTCAGACGGGCGAGCTCCTTGGCCAGTTCGGCGCGGACGGCGTTGAGCGGGGTGAGGACGTTGTTCTGCACGTCACCCCATTGGGGCGGATTGCTGTTGCGCTGGTAGGCGCGACGCAGGTCATCGGCCTGGCCGCGGGCGTTGGCGACCTGCTGGCGGAGATTGGGGTCATCGATCAGCTGCTCAACCGTCCGAAGGCGGTCAGCCCATTGGGCGTAATCTGCACCAGTGATCGGGCCATTGTTCGGACCTGCGTTGCCCAGGTCTTGCGCCAGCCGGTTGATGTCGTCGAGCACGCCGGCGTTGGCATTGCCTCCGGCAAAATTGTTGTTGCCGTTGTTGAGTCCGCCGCCGCCGCCACCGCCGGCACGAGGACCGACATTTTGATTGCGCTGGCCGTTGCCTTGCCCGCCACCCTGGCCGGGTTGGCCGTTGTTCTGGGCGAGCTGCGGCCCGCCCTGGCCGCCTTGACCACCCCGTTGACCGGGCTGACCTGGTTGCTGGCCACCCCCCTGACCAGGATTTTGTGCATCTGGGTTCTGATCATTTTGCGCCAAATCGCCTGGCTGGCCGCCGCCTTGGCCTCCCTGACCACCACGCTGGCCACCTTGGCCGCCGCGTTGACCTTGGCCACCGGGCTGTCCGGGCTGACCGCCCTGACCCGCACCAGGCTGGGCATCATTTTGCGCCAGTTCTCCCGGCTGACCCTGGCCGCCGCGTTGGCCAGCGCCGCCTTGGCGGCCCTGACCTTGCCCGCCAGGCTGCTGGCCGGCACCATTCTGGGCAACCTCACCGGATTGTCCACGCTGACCTTGTCCACTGCGTGGCCCAGTCCCACCGCGCTGTCCGGGCTGTTGGCCGGCCCCGCCTGGCTGGGAGTCGTTTTGGGCGAATTCGTTGCTGGTGGCGTCCGCCTGACCGCCAGGCTGCGCTCTGCCCTGGCCTGCTCCGGGTTGACCGCCATTTTGGGTCAGATTGCCGGGCTGATCCTGATTGCGAAAATCTTCCGAGGTTCCGCCCGTTGGGGAGCCAGTGCCGCGTTGGCCAGCACCTGGCTGACCAGGCTGGCCGTTCTGCGCAACATCACCCGGCTGGGTACCACCGGTGCCGCCCTGCTGGCCGGACTGGGTGCCGGGAGCATTGGGCTGACCAGCGGCACCTGGGCTGCCGGGCTGGCCTTGCTCGCCGCCACTCTGGGCGAGCTGCGACTGGCCGGCACCCTGGCCGCGCTGCTGGCCGGTTGTCTGGCTGTTTTGTGCGGCCTGAGCCGGATTGCGTGCGTTCTGGCGGTCCTGCTGGAGCTGCCGGGCGAGGTCGCTGAGTTCGCTTTGGGCAAATTGCAAGGTTTGGGTCTCGTCACCGAGCACAGAATCGGCCGCGCGTTCGACTCCCTGGCGGAGCTGGTCGAGATTTTGCGCCACCCCGGCCTGGGCATCACGAGATTGGTCGACGAAACCGCGCCGGATCAGTTCGGCTCCGGCCTGCAGGCGGTTGGAGGTGTCAGTCTGGGTCTGCGCCTGCTGGCGGAGCAGGTCGTAAAGCTGGTTGTGCAGCGTGGGCTCGGTGGCCTCGCTGGCGTCGGTGACCTCGCGGAGATTGTTGATGAGGGTGTCGAGGTTGGTGCGCTGCCGGTCGAGGTTTTGCCCGAGCGCCTGCCGCTGGGCGGAGTCATCCAGCTGGTTCGCGCCGGTCTTCCCGGCCTGGGTGATTTGCTGCTCGATCTGCTGCTGCTGGGTGGAAAGATCGCGGGCCTGCTGGCGGGCGGTGCGCATCTGTTCGGCAAACTGGCTGGAAGACTGGTTTTGGAGCTGCTGGCGGGTCTGGTCGAGCTGTTCGCGCGTCCGGGTGCCGGCGGCGAGCGCCTGCTGGACGTTGCCTTGGGCCAGCTGTTCGCTGGTCCGGTTCATGTCCTGCCGGGCCTGGTCGAGCTGCTGGCGGGTCTGCTGGGTCTGTTCGCCGGGCTGGAGATTGTCGACGCGCTGGCGGGCTTCGTCGAGGT
>CAIXIZ010000356.1 GCA_903919625.1 uncultured Verrucomicrobiota bacterium | reverse complement strand
CGCCCATCCGCATCATTGCGCCGGGCCGCGTCTACCGCCGTGATACCGTGGACGCCACCCACTCCGCCAATTTTCATCAGATCGAGGGCCTCTATGTGGACAGGAATGTCACGGTACGCGACCTCAAGGCGCTGCTCGACTTCATCTTCGCCTCGCTGCTGGGGGCGGACACGAAAGTGCGGTTCCGGCCGCATTATTTCGGCTATACCGAGCCCAGCTTCGAGGTGGATCTCTCCGCCCGTCATCTGCCGAAAATCAACAAGGAGTGGGTCGAGATTTGCGGCTGTGGCATGGTGGACCCGCTGGTGTTTGAGGGGGTTGGCTATGATCCGGACATCTGGAGCGGCTTCGCCTTTGGCATCGGCCTCGAGCGTCTCGCGATGATGCTCTACGGCATCGATGACATCCGTTATTTTTACCAGAACGACCTGCGCTTCCTCAAACAATTTGCCTGATCAACCGCTTGTCCATGCGCGCCGGCCTGGCGTCGCGCCCCATCCGTTTCCCTCGTGAAAATCTCCCGCAACTGGCTCCAAACCTACGTTGATCTCGCCGGTCTCACCGACGGCGAAATCGCCCATGCCATCACTTTTCTCGGCTTTGAGGTCGAGGGGATTCACGCCATGGGCGCCCCCCCTCTCTCTCAGGTTGTTGTCGGTGAGGTGCTCACCCGCGACAAGCATCCCAATGCCGACAAGCTGTCAGTCTGCACCGTCGATCTCGGCATCGCCGGCGGGATCAAGACCATCGTCTGCGGTGCACAAAATTACAAAGTGGGCGACTATGTACCCGTGGCTCTTCCCGGAGCGGTTCTCACCGGCAACTTTCAAATCAAACAGTCCACGATCCGCGGCCAGCTTTCGGATGGCATGATGTGCTCGGCAAAAGAACTGGGGCTGTCCGAGGACGCCGCCGGCCTGCTGATTCTTCCCGGCCTGCCGCCGACGGGCACCGCGATAAATGCGGTGCTGCCGCCCGGTGACACCGTCTTTGACCTTGAAATCACGCCCAACCGTCCCGATTGCCTCGGTCACCTCGGGGTTGCCCGCGAATTGGCGGCTTGGTTTAAAAAATCACTTCAGTATCCCGCGGTGAGTTTTGCCCCGGTGCATGCCGATCTCACCCCCCGCCCGGATCTGCTCCGCACGGTCCGCGTGGATGTGCCTGTGGATTGCCCGCTCTACACGGCCACCGTCATCACCGGGGTGAAGGTCGGCCCCAGCCCTGACTGGCTGCAGCAGCGTCTCATTGCCGTTGGGCTGCGCCCCATCAACAACGTGGTGGATGTGGGAAATTTTGTCATGCTGGAATACAACCAGCCGGTCCATGCCTTTGACGCCCGAAAACTTGCAGGCCAGTCCATCATTGTCCGCCACGCCACCACGGATGAAAAGATCACCACGCTCGACAAGACGGAACGCCGCCTGACGGCCAATACACTGGTCATCGCCGATGCCGAGAAGCCGCTGGTGGTCGCCGGCATCATGGGCAGTCTCGATTCCGGCGTCAGTACAGCTACCACCGAGCTTGTCCTGGAGGTAGCGCATTTTCGGCGGCAGACCGTCCGGGCTGCGTCGAAACGGCTCGGGCTTGCCTCCGACTCGTCCTATCGCTATGAGCGCGGCGTTGACCGGCATTTGCTCGATGAGGCGATGCACCGCTGCATCGACCTGCTGCTGACAATCGCCGGCGGCCAGGTGGCCGGCCCCACCCACAAGGTTGGTGGCGAAGTGCCGTGGTCCCGTGAGATCACCGTCACCCCCGCTTACATCAATGAGCGCCTCGGCTTCACCATCCCTGCCGACGAGATGCAGGCGGCCTTGGAACGGCTTGAACTTGAGACCGTTCGGACTGAACCGACCTTTGACCGCGGCCCCGCGTGGACCTTCGCCGTGCCGAGCTGGCGCGACGACCTCGACCGTCCCATTGACCTGGTCGAGGAAGTGCTCCGGCT
>CAIXIZ010000355.1 GCA_903919625.1 uncultured Verrucomicrobiota bacterium | reverse complement strand
CGGCGGCGGCCGGCTCGACCTGGTCAATCTGCTTCCCCCCATCCCCCGCCGGCTCGTCTACGCCTATATCACGCCGGAGCTCGACCGCATCGGCCAGCTGCCCAACTGCCACTGGACCTCGCTCAATTTTTTCAACTACACCCGCCAGAACATCTACGTCGACCTCAAGCTCGCCGCCAGCCATGTGCTTGAAGACTATGACCGGGTCACCGGCCCGCCGGCCTTCGGCGACGTGTTGTTTTTCCTGGATGAGAAGGGCAATGCCTATCATTCCTGCGTGTTTCTGGCCGACAACCTCGTGTTTACCAAGAATGGCGGCAACACGGTCATGCCGTGGATCATCACCCTGCTGAGTGACGTAAAGCAGCTCTACCTCCACGGCCGGCCGGGAGCCAACATCGTGACTTTCCGCCGCCGCTGGCCCGAAGAAGACAATTGAATCGGAGAGCAGAAGCTGAAGGTTCGTCTCTTTTTTGGCAGAGCAGCCACCCTTTGGGTTTAATGTGATCCCTCCTGTCCACTTTTGGGGTTCACCTGAGGTATCCCGTAGAATCGGGGTTGGCCACAAAGAAGCACAAGGGAACACAAAGTCCGGCATCTGAGGCAAAAAGAAAACTCGCGTCCTAAAAATTCACGGGCAAACTTTAGCCGTGAAAGCGCGCTTCATGCACGCTGGCGCACGCAAGGTCAAAGGCACGGGAGGTGTGGGCAAGGTCGCCGTGATGGGGCTGCTTGAACGCTCGCCGGAAAAGAAGAAATCCAAGGTCGCGTTGCGTGTGATGCCTGACGTCCGAAAAGGCGAGATTCAGGGCAACGTGCGGGCGAACGTCGCGCCCGGCTCGTTGCTCTACACGGACGCTTTCCAGTCCTACGCAGGCCTTCACGCCGATTACGCGCACGCGGTCGTTGACCATGCCGAGTGTTACGCGCGGGGCCGCGTCCACACGAATGGGCTGGAAAACTTCTGGTCACTTCTGAAACGCGCCGTGAAGGGGACTTACGTTTCTGTCGCGCCGTTTCACCTGTTCCGCTACTTGGACGAACAGGCCACGCGGTTCAAGGAGCGCGTGGAAAATGACGCAGGCCGCTTCGTGAAAGCCATGCAGCGGGTGTCGGGCCGTCGCCTGACGTTCGCTAAACTAACTGGCCAGCCTACTGCCTGACGCCATTGGCGGGCCGCTGCGCCGTCACCGGGACAATGTGGCCGTTAACTTTAGGGGCTGCCAAAATCGCCTGCATTGCGCCGAGAAAGTTATTCACAGCACGCGGCCCTTGATTGAAGGTGGCCACGTGCTTTGGTCGTCCAGTAGCGGGCGTCGTTCGTGTTCGCTCAAAATCAGTCTGTCTGAAAAACCATTCCCGTCAAGGGCCAGTTTGTCCCAAAATCTCTGCAAGCAGACGTTAGCGGACAATTACTAACCATCTACTAATTTATTGCCTTTTAGTTTTCATCCGGTAATCTTGGCTCCACATGAAAATCCCTGAAAAACCTCCATCCTTTGCTTCACTGGTTACCGCAATGACTGACGCCCCAAAGCGGTTTGTCGAAATCGCTGGGCTTGCCCGGAATGAGCGTTATGCCCGTCAATATGCGCCAAGTAAGTAATTAGAGGAAGTAAATCCCATAACAAATCCGTACACCAACCCGAAGCTCCATCCTCCATCCCAAATCGAGAGCCATTCCCCCTGTCTTTTCTTTGATGTTTTGGGTTCCCCTGACATGATTTCTCAGGATAGCCGATCAAGCCTTGTCGTCAAAACAATTCAAACTGTACCACCCCGTGGCACCGGCTCGGTTGACAAACGGCGAGATTCTCCCGCCCAATCAGGCATGGCTCACCGCGCCGTCCTCCTTCTCAACCTCGGCTCCCCCGATTCACCCGACGTCCCGGCCGTCGGCCGCTATTTGCGCGAATTTCTCGGCGACGAGCGCGTCATCGACCGCCCTGGCCAGCCCTGGCGCTCCTGGCTGGTCAACGGCCTCATCATTCCGCGCCGCGTGAAAAACTCCGCGCATGCCTATGCCAAGGTTTGGACCAAGGATGGCTCCCCGCTCATCGCCACCTCACGCCGAGTGCAGCAACAGCTCACCGCCGCGCTGGCCGCCGACCATACCCCGGTGTTTCTCGCAATGAACTATGGTACGCCGGCCATTGCGGAAGTCCTGCCGGCCATCGTCGCCGCCGGCGTCACGGAGGTGCTGCTGTTTCCCCAATATCCGCACTATGCGATGTCGAGCTACGAAACCGTAGTGGCCAAGGTTTATGCCGAAACCCGCCGGCTGGGACTGTCGCTCAGGTACGAAATGGTGCAGCCGTTCTTCGAGGATCCCGGCTACATCGCCGCGCTGGTCGAGAGCGCCCGCCCCTTCCTGGCCCAACCCCACGACCATCTGCTCTTCAGCTACCACGGTCTGCCGGAGCGGCACATGAAAAAGGCCGACTCGTCACACGCCCATTGCCTGACTGCGCCCGATTGTTGCGACACCTGCGCCCCGGCCCATGCCACCTGCTACCGGGCGCAAACGGTGCGGACAACCAAGGCCTTCGCCCGCCTGGCCGGCCTTGATCCGGCGAAATATTCCATTTCCTACCAGTCGCGGCTGGTAGGCGAACCGTGGCTCACGCCCTATACGGATTTTGAGTTCGCCCGGCTGGCGAAGGAAGGCCGCAAGAAGCTTGTCGTCATCACCCCCGCCTTCACGGTCGACTGTCTCGAAACCTTGGAGGAAATTCGGCTGGCCGGCCGCGACACCTTCCTCGCCGCCGGCGGGGAGAGTTTCAGCCATATCCCCTGCCTGAACGAACATCCTGCATTCCTCGCGTGGCTCGCGAGCCGCACCCGCGAGTGGCTCAAGACGGATGCGGCAGCGTAAAGATGCCCGGAGCAGAGCCGGGCGTCGTCAAGCAACGCCCCTACTCCAACCAGGCGGAGACGGGCGTCGTCGAGCAACGCCCCTACTCCAACCAGGCAGAGACGGGCGTCGTCGAGCGACGCCCCTGATGCGGCGGAACGGGCCCAAAATTTATCTGCCGGCACGCACCGCGCTTGCGGATGGTCACGCGATGCGTTTTGCTTCCGGCCGTACCCATGCGCGCCTACTTTCTCCGCCGCCTGTTGCTGATCCCGCCCACGTTGCTGGGAGTCACGGTGCTCGTGTTTTGCGTCACGCGGTTTGCACCGGGCGGGCCGGTGGAGCAGGCGATCATGCGCGCCCAGGCGGGCGAAACCGGCGCGGGCCCCTCGTCACGCGGACCCAACCGCGGCGCGCTTTCCGCCGCGCAGATTGAGCAGCTCAAGGCCTACTATGGTTTCGACCAGCCGGTGCATGTCGCCTACGGCAAATGGCTGGGCCGGGTGCTGCAGGGCGACCTCGGCAATTCGTTCACCTATGGCGAGCCGGTCGGTCAGGTCATCCGGGAATGCCTGCCGGTCACCCTGGCCTATGGCGCGATCAGCCTCGTGCTGGTTTATCTCATCAGCATCCCCCTCGGCATCCTCAAGGCGGTGAAACATCGCAGCGTGACGGACACCGTTTCTTCGGTCGTGGTTTTCATCGGCTACGCCATTCCCGGCTACGCGCTCGGCGCACTGCTCGTGGTGTTTCTGGCGGCCAGGCTGCGCTGGTTTCCCATGGGCGGTTTTGTGGGCGAAAGCTGGGATGACCTCGGCTGGTGGGGCCGGGTGAAGGATTTTTCCTGGCACGGGGTACTGCCGCTCACCTGCTACACGCTCGGCGGCTTCGCCTTCGTGACCCTGCTCACCAAGAACCAGATCATGGACAACCTCGCCGCCGACTACGTCCGCACCGCCGTCGCCAAGGGAGTGTCCTTCCGCCAGGCGGTTTTCTCGCACGCCTTCCGCAACTCACTCATCCCGCTCGCGACTGATTTTGGCCAGACCCTGGGCGCGCTGGTCATCGGCTCGATCCTGATCGAGAGCATTTTCGACATCAACGGCATGGGCCTGCTCTTCTACCACTCGATCCAGAGCCGCGACTCGATGGTGGTCATGGGCGTGCTGATGGTGGAGGCCCTGATGCTGCTCGCGGGCAACATCGCCGGCGATGTGCTCGTGGCGCTCGCCGACCGGCGCGTCCGGTTCAAATAGGAGCATCGCCCGCCTTTCTCCCTGTGCGCCTTTCCCCGCAGACCCACCGCCAGCTCCAGCGCTTCCGCTCCCTCCGGCGCGGCTGGTGGTCGTTTCTCCTGCTCGGGGTGCTGGCCGCCGCCGCGCTGCTGGCCGAGCTGCTCGTCAGCAACCGCGCGCTCTTCGTCAGCTACCAGGGGAAATGGTTTTTCCCCAGCTATGGCGCGATCCACACCGGGCGCGAGTTTGGCTACGGCTACGACTACGAGGTCAGCTATCGCGACCTGCGCACCCGTCTGGCGACCGAGGGCCAGGGCGGCTGGGTGCTGCTGCCGCCGGTGCCCTATGGTCCGAATGAAAACACCTACACCGGCCAGACCTACCTGCCGCGCCCGCCCGATGCCACCGCCCGGCATTTCCTGGGCACCGACCAGCTCAATCGCGACATCCTCGCGCGCCTGCTCTACGGCCTGCGCAATTCGCTGATTTTTTCCGTCGGTTTCGTCGCGCTCACCTATCTCATCGGCGTCACGGTCGGCTGCGCCATGGGCTGGTTCAGCGGCTGGTTCGACCTGGCCACCCAGCGGTTCATCGAAATCTGGTCGCTGCTGCCTTTTCTGCTCGTCGTCATCATCGTCCGCTCGGCGCTGCCGCCGGGGGTGCAGTTCAACCTCGGCATCCTGCTCGGCGTGATCGTGGTGTTTTCCTGGGTCAGCCTGACCTACTATATGCGGAGCGCGACCTACCGCGAGAAGGCGCGGGAATACGTCGCCGCCGCCGAAGTGCTCGGGGCCGGCCCGGGCCGGATCATCTTCCGCCACATCCTGCCGAACACCCTCGCCACGCTCATCACGTTTCTGCCGTTTTACGCCGCCGCCTCGATCTCCAGCCTCACCGCGCTCGATTATCTCGGATTCGGCCTGCCGCCGCCCATGCCGAGCTGGGGTGAGCTGTTGCGGACGGGGACGGAAAACGCCGTGGATGCGCCGTGGATCGTCGCCTCGGCCTTCGGCGCCCTCAGCCTGGTGCTCGTGCTCATCACCTTTGTCGGGGAGGCGGTGCGCGAGGCCTTTGACCCGAAAAAATTCGCCCTTTACCAATGACGGCGCCATCGTCGGAACGCCTCTCATCCCTCAGACTTTTATCCATGAAACGCCACGCCAT
>CAIXIZ010000354.1 GCA_903919625.1 uncultured Verrucomicrobiota bacterium | reverse complement strand
GTGCGCCGCCCGCGCCACGGGCCGGGATCGCCGGATTGGGCAGGCCCGGATATGCCTCGGCCCCACCGTGGGCCGCCGGCGTGTCGGCCAGGAATTTCGGGAAGGTGTTGGGGAGCTTGCCCGACGGGTTTACGTCGCCGAAGAGAACCCGCGCGAGGGCGTTGCCACCTTCGAGTCCGGGATACCAGCCGTAGAGCAACGTGCTGGCCTGATCAACCCAGGGCATCTCCAACGCGCCACCGCCGAGCAGAACAACGACCGTTTTGGGATTCGCGGCCAGCACCATGGTGAGCAACGCATCCTGGCCGCTGGGCATTTTCATGTCCGGCCGGTCAACGTTTTCCATATCGCCCGCCTCGTGGGTCAGACCGCCGACATAGATGACGAGATCGGCCGTCTTGGCGGCAGCCACGGCCTCACTGGCCAGACGCGCCGCCTCGGCTCCGCCTGGATTGAGCAACAAGGTGAGCAGGGGCCGCTGGGCGGTAGTGAGCACGGCCCCGATGCGATCGGCCATGCCAGCGCGCGCAGCGGTGGCAGTGGTCTGGGCGGAAGCAACTCCGATGCGGCCTTTTTCAATCTCGTCGAGCAGAGGTGAAATCTGCGCCGCCTGCGTCTCCGTAAGGCCGAGGGCTGTTTTGAGATTGTCGAGGGCGGGCAATGCCGCTGGCGCGGGCGGCCCCGCCCCGGCGCCGCCACGTTGCCCCGGTCCGCCGCCAATGCCCCCGCCGACTCCTCCGGCGACCGGTGCGACATAGCCGCGCGCGTAGGTGACATTGACGCCGGCACCGGCGCGAATCTTGAGGCCGTCCAGTGCGGTGATCTCATAGGGCGCCTTGATCTGGGCCGAGCCGCCTCCGTGGGCAAACTTGACCTGGGCGTTGTCGCCGATGACCGCGATGGTCTTGTACTTGGCGGGGTCGAGCGGCAGCAGCCCACCGCTGTTTTTGAGCAGCACAATGGACTCCTCGGCGACATGGAGCGCAATGGCCTGGTGCTCCTTGGTGCTGAGCGGATGCGTGGCATCGAGCAGCACCGGCACGCGCCTGGCCGGCGTGTCGAGCATGCCGATTTTGAGCATGACATAAAGGATACGGCTCACCTTGTCATCGAGGGTGGCCATGGGATAGGTGCCGTCCAGCAGACCAGTGAGGTAGGCACCGGCCAGAAAATTCATCGCACCACCCGTGCCGCGGCCCGGCATCTCGATGTCCATGCCGTTGAACACGGCCTCCTTCGTGTCATGCACGCCACCCCAATCCGACTCGACCAGGCCCTTATAGCCCCAGTCCTTTTTGAGCACCTGATTCAGGAGATAGTCGCTTTCACAGGCATGCTGGCCGTTCAGAAAGTTATACGCCCCCATGACGGAGAGCACGCCGCCTTCCTGCACCGCGGCCTTGAAAGCCGGCAGGTAAATCTCCCGCAAGGTCCGCTCGTCGACGCGCACGTCAACGCCGTTGCGGTTGGTTTCTTGGTTGTTGCCGGCAAAATGTTTCGCCGTGCCGCTGATGCCCTCGGCCGCCTGTCCCGTGATGTAGCCGACCGCCATGCGCGAGGTGAGAAAGGGATCCTCGCCCATGTATTCAAAATTGCGGCCATTGAGCGGGGTGCGCTGGATGTTGAGGCTCGGCCCCAGCATGATGTTCTTGCCGCGCCGGAAAGCCTCCGCGCCGATGACCGTGCCGTAGTCGTACGCGAGCTGCCGGTTCCAGGTGGCGGCAAGGCCGAGGGTCGCGGGCATCGCGGTGGCGGCGTCGTCCGCCCCACCGCTCAATTGGTAGCTGCCATTGTTCTCCTCGCGCACGCCCATCGGGCCGTCGTCCATCATCAGCGGCGGCAGGCCCAGCCGGGGCACACCGCCGGAAGTCCAGTTGTCCTTGCCGTGCACCATCGAGACTTTTTCCTCAGTCGTGAGCTGCTTGAGCAGATCGGCGACGCGGGCCTCAATCGGCTGCGCCGGATCGCGGAACAGCGGGCGCGCGTCCTGGGCGTGAAGGGCGGCGGCGAGAGCAAACGAAACGATCAGAAGGGAGGGTAGTTTCATGGGGTGACCAGAGTTGAGGGCTGGAACAAGCCCACCCCAACAATGG
>CAIXIZ010000353.1 GCA_903919625.1 uncultured Verrucomicrobiota bacterium | reverse complement strand
GGCGCAAACCCGCCGCGCGCGCCACCCCGGGCGCCACCCGGCGCCACATCGAGCGTCACCCCGCCGGATTCGCCAGCCTCTAGGCGTTTCATCGGCAGATCTCCGAAGAGCAGCCTGTAGCCAGCCGCGGCGGTATCGTCGGGCAGCGGCCCTTCGACCTCCAGCCATTGGACGGCGTAGCCAGGCATCCCGTCCTTCTGGGCGAGCGGGTTCACATATTGCTCGTCGGAGCCGTTCACGCGGGTCCGGAAAAACCGCATTGCGTCCGTGCGGATTTGTTCGCCCGGAGCCAGCGTGGTCTCGATTTCACCGACGGACGGTTCCGGCGTGAAGTCGATCGCACCGATAGGACGGGTCTGCCCCGAGCTTTGCGCATAGAAACCGATGGGCTCATTGTTGCGACCCGGCCAAATCTCGTCGGCGTTGGGCCGGTGCCACACGGGCAGCCAATAGACCGGCGCCTTTTCCGCGCCCTGCCCCTCGTAAAACCACCGCCCGATGCCACCGCCGCTCACCCAGATGGAGTAGCCGCGCAACCGCACGCGATAGCGCCCGGCGGTTGGGGCGGTGAAGCCCCAGCTGTAGCCGCCCGCATCACTGAAAATGCTGGAGACCTTGCCCACCGCCTCACGCTCGCGCGTCTCCGGGCTGGTGTTGGGCGCGCGTCCGGCCCGGACTTCGGGCTGCGCATGCGAATCGAGCACGGGAAACGCCAGCCGGTCAGGCAGCGTGCCGTTTTCGCGCGGCTGGTAGCCGCCCTGGCCGAACTGGTCGCGGGCATAGATTTTTCGCACGGTCGGTTCGGGCCGCTCAAAGGCAGCCGCCATCGCCTGCCGCATGGCATAGTCGGATGCGCTCAGATAGCGATCCATCTGGACGTAGGAAACGTCCAGAGCCTCACCGCTTTTGTTGAAATGCCAGGCCTCGCCATCCTGCGGCAGCTTGTCCTTCACCTGCGCCCAGGGCACATTCAGCAGGTCGCGCAACGCGTTCTCATACTCGTAGCGGTTGAGCCGGCGCTGCACGGCGCGTCCCTCGCCCGCCGCGAGCTCCGTTTCGGAGGCGGTCAGGGCGGCGGCCATGCCTTTGACAAAATCCGTCGTCTGCACCGCCTCGGGGCGCGGCTCGCTTTTGGGCGGCATCTCGCCGGCCAGCACGCGGTCGTGCACCTTGACCCAAAGGGCGAAGTTGGCGCGATCAGCGGGGTCATAGGCGTAATTGGTCAGATCCAGCCGGCCCTTTTTGTCGGTCTCATTATGGCAGTCGGCGCAATAGCGCTCGATAAATTTCCGGCCCTCCTCAAACACCGCCGCGCCGCGCACCGGCCCGGCCGCCAGCATGGCCAGGACGCCCACCAGCCAGCGCGCTGGCACGCGTTTGCCCGAAGCGTTGCTCCGGCCTTCCGACAGGGGGGTTGCGAGGGGTCGCCTGATCATCCCATCAGCTTGGAAAACGAACCCTGGTTGTCCAGCCCGGACAGCAGTTTCGTGTCCCGCCCCCACCCTGTCCGAAACGGCCGTAACCAATTCTGTTGTCGAGTCGCGGGTAAAAATCGTTTTACGCTGCTTCACCTTACCCGCGCATGAAACCGGATGCTTCCGCCCAAGCCACCAACCCGCCGCCCACGCCCGCCGCGCCGGCCACCCGTCACCACGACCTTGAGATCAAGGACGCGCAGCTCATCTTTGAGCCGGTCTGGCGGTCACTGGAGGCCGAGCTGGGCCGGGAGCAGCTGTGCTTTCCCAAGGAAATCATTCTCCTGGGCGGCGCCCCGGG
>CAIXIZ010000352.1 GCA_903919625.1 uncultured Verrucomicrobiota bacterium | reverse complement strand
GCGCGGTGAACCACGTCTGCCATGTTGCGCACCGGTGCCAGAAGTGATCGGCCAGCGGCTGTCAGTTCGACATTGCGGGTGTTGCGGATGAACAATTTGAGGCCAAGCGCGGCTTCAAATTGGCGGATCTTGTGCGACAGCCATGACTGATCGATTGCCAGGGCCTTGGCCGCCTTGGTGAACGACAGCGTTTCCGCGACGGCATGAAATAGCAGCAAAAGGTCAACGTCTATCTGGCGACCGCCAAGAGCAACGACTGGCGCTGCCATCGAATCTCGACCGGTGAAGTCTGCGACCGGCGCATGGTCATCGCTATCGTCGTTCGTCCAGCAATCGTTCGACCCGGCATAATCCATGACGTTACTCCCCTTTATTGCGGCAGTAAGGCGTTATTTTCTCGCCCGGTCTGCCGCTTCCTGCATCATTGCAGCACCGCGGATCTGGCATTCAACATCAGGGGCTGGCAATATGACGGCTCCCTGCGCACGGCTCGGCAAAATCACCGTGGCGCTTCCTGGAGCGGTGTTTTCACCCCGCTGGTTGGTCGATGCCAGCTCCAATTCAACCAGATGGTGTGAGCCTTCGACCCGCTTTGCGACGACCTTGCCGGTGCAGATCGTCGTATCACCCATGAAGTTGAACGAGCGAGACTGACACGACAAACGCCAGAGCCAAGCATCATCACCCATCCAGTTGGTCACCAGGTGGATCAGCCAGCTGGTCCGCATCTGACCGTAGTCATAAGATGTTGGCAGGCCGAGCGCCTGTGCGCGCTCGTGATCCCAATGGACGCGCTGCACCACATCGGGCACGCCGTAGCTGTCCTCGACATAGAACGCGGGCATCTTCTTGCGCTGCGCATAGCCTAGCCCGAGTGGGCCAATTCCGCTGGACGACAAGCCAAGGCCCATGTGCATGGAAATGATATCCACCATAGTCAGCGGTCCCTTGGCCACTGGAGTCAACTCTTCGCCTACTGTCACATCCTCCCAGAACCGGGCGAGCGCGCCTCGGCGTTGTTCGGCGGCATAAACTTCGTCGATCTTGGCAATATCTTCGGGTGTATAGGTCTGCCGCTGGATGCCCGCATAACGCCCGGTCTTCTTGGTGCCTTCCCGCTCCGCCGAGAGATAATGCTCTTCGCGGCGGCCAACGGGCACACCTGCCCGGTCGACGTAAAGATCGCGATAGGTTTCGGTGACAGTTCGTCCACCGCTGAACGAAGAGCTTTCCTTGACCGTGATGTTGGAGGTTGCCCGTTCAACGAAATGCCGCTCATCGGGATAGAGCGGTCGCCACCAGGTCCAGTCGACGCCGGTGTAGTACTTACCTACGCCGCGAAACAGACCTTTGAACAGCGCCTTCAATTCGGCGTCTGGCTTGGGCGTCAGGTTGGTCCCGGTCGCATGGAGGAACAGCGGCGGTGCAATCTGGTCTCGCCAGCGGGTGGTTGCACCATAGGCCCGATCATGGAACAGAGGGTTCGCGTCCCCGCAGGCAAATGCAAAGTGGCTCATCCCGTCCGGTGAGGCCACCGCATTGTATGGCTTGTTGAACGCGAATTTGGGTATGCCGATCTGCCTGCGTGCGCGCTCGATGTCCGCATCGGTTATCTTGCCAATATTGGGATCTGCTTCGGC
>CAIXIZ010000351.1 GCA_903919625.1 uncultured Verrucomicrobiota bacterium | reverse complement strand
GACCCCGCGGGTCCAGTCGTGGGAGGCGTGTGCCATGTTCAGGCGGACGATATCGGCGCCGGCACGAATCAGCTTTTCGAGCATCTCCTCGCTCTCGGTGGCGGGGCCAAGCGTGAAGATGATTTTGGTGCGGCGGAAGGAATCGGCGCTCATGGATGGTTGGTTACTGCCGGAACCATGCCGCCCGCGCAAGCGCTTCCCAAGGAAAATTAATTACCCGGCGGAAACAACCCGCTGGCTGCCCGACATGGATTCGAACCATGACTAGGCGAGTCAAAGTCGCCTGTGCTACCATTACACCATCAGGCAAAACAGAGACGGCAGGGTGGGATGAATCGCGGACACGTCAAGCAGCATGGCAAGGCGGTGGTGACGCGTGACGCATTTGAAAACAGCAGGTCGAGGTTGTTCCCCGATCTGCCGGGCTTAAGGCCGACCCACATGAGCCAAGACAAAATGCGGCCCTGCCGGCAACGTAGAGTCAGGGCGTCCCGGTGACAGGGATAATGACGGTTGCGGTACAATTTACGGATTGCATCGTTTTCGCCCCAGAGCAATCTGCCTTCACCCTGAAATCCCCTCAGTAAGTCCTGTTCCCTCATCCCTAACATGAAATTTTTCTCCCGTCGCCTGAAGCTGGCTTTGGTAGTTATGCCGTTTTCAGCCGTCTTATCGCTCCCTGCCGCCGTAAATCCCGCTCCTGCGGCTGCCTCCCCTTCGGCTTCCGCCCCAGCCCCCGCGCCCGAACCCGCAGCCGAGCCGGTCGTGGCTCCCGTAATTGCCGCTGCCTTTGCCCGCGCTGGCGGTGGGGTCAATGGCTCTTCACCTTTGGCCAACATCTTGACGATCCCCGCCACCACACCGGGCGGCCGGCCCACCCGTCAGCTTGGTTCGACCGCCTTTACTTGGGAAAAACTCGTCTTCACCCCCAGTAACGTGGGCTCCCGGACAAATATTTCCAACCTGCCCACCAGCACCATCGACATGTTTGAGTGCCATATCGGCACCCTCAATCCCGGACAAACCTCCCATCCCCCCCATCGCCATGGAAATGAAGAGTTTATCATTCTAAAGGAAGGCACGCTGGAAGCGGATCTGGGCGGGGTCACCCCTGAAGTTGCCCGTACGGAACATGTCGGAGCCGGTTCAGTTTTCTTCTTCGCCTCCAACCAGTATCATAATGTCGAAAATCGGGGCGACAAGACGGCCACCTACCTGGTCTTTAACATCCACACCGCCGCCACGCCGAGGACTCCTCCCGACGGCACCCCATCCGACCCGGTGCCAGCGGGCAAACTCAGTTCCGTCATCTTCGACTGGGAAAAATCCGTGGCCAAGCCGACCAAGACCGGCTCGCGCCGGGATATTTTCAACGGTGCCACCACCACCGCCATCAACTTTGAGTGCGCGGTCATTACGCTCAATGCCGGCCAGGCCGAAGATACGCCCACCAAACGACCGGACGATGAGCTGCTCGCGGTGAAAGAAGGCCTTTTGGATGTGACGATCAATGGCAAAACCGAACGGGGAACTCCGGGGACAATTTTCTACATCGCCTCCAACGATGAGCACACCATCAGGAACGCGACCGACAAGCCCGTCTCCTATCACACTTTCATCATCACGACCGAGCGGACGCCCAAGGCGGCGGCTCCGGCCAAAGTGGCGGTGCAGTAGGCCAAAGTTAGCGGCAGGTATAAAGGCCGCAGCCGGTGGCCTCCGTCCGTGTACCCTCGCGCCAGTTCGCGCCCAATTATCTTCAGCGCCAAGAGCTCGCGCGGCAGTAACAGCCACCTGGTGTTGCCACGCGTTGGCTCAGCCTCCGGCGTAGAGACAGTCGAGCTCGATGCGCTCACCGCAGCCGCAGGTGACGATCAGACGGGTGATTTTGTCGCCCTGCCGCACACACTCGACCTGCGAGGTTCCCGTGCCACCCGATTGGCCATGGGAATTGCCCTTGGCATGGTTGAGCACCGCTCCGAGCGCGGAGGTTTCGCCGGCAGTATGGAGCAAAATCGGCGCATGGACGCGGGGGCGGTCGGTGAGGAATGGTTTCATGGTGAGTAGGTAATCAGGGGCTGGGCGGAAGCAGAGCGTTTGTCCATTTCACCCGGGACGGCGGACGGCGGTTTGCCTCCGCTCGGGGCGGCAGCCTCAGGCGGGGGCTTGGTCGCAGGTGCCTCCGCGGTTCCGCCCGCCGGGGTGGATCCGGGGACGGGTGGTGACGAGGGCGGCAGTTTGCCAACCGTAAACTCAGCCGCACCCAAAAGCTGGGCCGCTTGCGTCTCGGACGCAGTGGGGGGCGTTTTCCCCGCAGCCGTTGCAACCGGTTTGTTCGCAGGGTTGTGACCGACCCGCAGGCTGAGCGTGACGCGCTGATTGCTGTCGGACTCAGGGGCGGCGAGCGGCAGCGGGTGGGTGTCGGCATAGCCGGTCACCCGCTCAATGAGCCGGTCGGCGACGGCGTAGTGTACGAGGCTGCGGCGGGCGGCATTGGCGCGGTCGGCGGAGAGCTCCCACGCGGAGTAATCCGGCCGGGCCGGCTCAATGCCGCGCCGCGTGTGCCCCTCGATGACGACGCTGAAGGTATGGCGGTCGATCATCCACGCGAGACTTTGCAGCACGAAGTCACCCCAGACACTGAGCTTGTCGGTGTCGCCTTCAAAGAGCGGTTTGCTGGCCCGGTCGAAGAGGGTGACGCGCAGGCCGTCGCTCGTCACCTGCACGTCGACCGGCTTGTCGGACAGGCTCTCGTCGAGATTGAGCATGCGGAACAAATCCTTGGCGACCGAATTCAGGTATTGGAGGTCGATGCTTTTGGCATCGGTGCTGGCGGCGGATTCGCCTCCGGACTTGTCGCTGCTGCTTTTGGAGTTGGCCGGCTTGTTTGAGTCAAACTTGAGCAGCCCGGACTTGGCGTCCAACGGGGATTTGAACGGCGACTGGAAATAGCGCGAGGTGGCGATCAGGATTTCCTTGTCCTGCGAGCAAATCCACAGCACCATGAACAACGCCATCATCGCGGTGACGAAATCCGCGTAGGCCACTTTCCAGGCCCCACCGTGATGGGCTTCGTGTTTTTTTCGAGCCATGGAGCGTCGCGGTT
>CAIXIZ010000350.1 GCA_903919625.1 uncultured Verrucomicrobiota bacterium | reverse complement strand
TCACGCGGATGCGCTCCGCCGTCTCCTCCTCCTTGCCCATGCTGACCCACACATCGGTGTAAACGACGTCCGCATCGCGCACCGCCGCATAGGGGTCGGTGGTGAACTCGTAACCGCCGGCGAAGCCTTCCTGCGCGAGCAGCGCGTTGAATTCCGGGGCGGCATCGAAGCCGGGCGGGCCGGCGAGGGAAATCTTCATCCCAAACAGGTTGGCACCCATGATCCAGGAGTTGGCGACATTGCAGCCGCGGTCGCCGACAAATGCAATCTTGCGACCCTTGAGCGAGGCAAACAGGTCGCCGCCCGGCGGGGTCCACCGCTCTGCCAGCGTGAAGGCGTCCGCATAAATCTGGCACGGGTGCAGCAGGTCGGTGAGCGCGTTGATGACCGGGATGCCGCCCGCCTGCGCCAGCGCCTCGACCTCGCTGTGCGCATGGGTCCGCACGATCAGCCCGTGGACAAACCGCGCGAGCACGCGCGCCGTGTCCTCGACTGATTCGCCGCGACCGAGTTGGATGTCGTTTTTGCTGAGAAACAGCGGGTTGCCCCCGAGCTCATGGATGCCGACTTCAAAGGAAACGCGCGTGCGGGTGCTCGACTTGGAGAAAATCATCGCCCACGTCTGGCCGGCCAGCGGCTTGGGCGCGGCCGCTCCCCGCCGGCGCTTAAACTCCCGCGCCTGCGCGAAGACTTCCGCCACCTCACGGGGCGAGAAGTCTGTCTCCTTGAGGAAATGCTTCATTTTTTGAAACGAAGCGGACATGCCTACCCTTTTCAACCCCGCAGCGCGAGCGAAAAATTCAGGTGCCGCCGGAACGTCACGCTGAAGCAACTGCAGGTCCGGTCGCCGACCGGGCAGCCAGCTCAACGAGCTGGCCTACAGCGGCGGCCAAAGGGTTGCAAAGAAGCCGGGGTTCTGCCCGACTGCCCGCCATGAATCCTGCCCCCCTTCCCCTGCGTTCATGTTTCCTGGCCCTGCTTGCCGCACTGACCCTTGTCAGTCCGGTCCTCCGTGCGGCCGATGCGCCAGCGCCAGCCACCCCTCCCGCCGCCCCCCCGGCTGAGGCCGTGCCCGCCGCACCCGTTGTCCGCCCGAATACCGCCATCATTCCCGCGCCACAAAGCACCAAGGACGGCATCCCGGCCGGGCAGGTGCAGCAGTTCATGACCCGGCATCAGACCTACTCCGACCACGCCAAACAGGGCGGAATCGATGTGCTTTTCGTCGGCGACTCCATCGTGCAGGGCTGGCCCAGCTCCGCCGCCGGCAAGACCGTCTGGGACAAATATTATTCCTCCGCGCCGTTCAAGGTTGACCAGTTTGGGGTCGGTTATGACCGCACCCAGCATGTCCTCTGGCGGCTGCAAAACGGCGAAGGCCAGGGCTTCTCGCCCAAGGTCGTCGAGCTGCTCATCGGCACCAACAACCTCGGCCCCAACACGCCCGACGAGACCATCGAGGGCATCAAGGCGGTCGTCGCCGAGCTGCGGAAAGATTTCCCCACCGCCAAAATTCTCCTCCTCGGCATCCTGCCGCGCGGCAACGTGAACGATCCGAAACGCAAGGACGTGGCCTACGTCAACGCCGCCGTCGCCAAGCTCAACGACCTCGACCATATTTTCTACCTTGATATCGGGCCGAAGCTCCTCGACGCCGACGGCAATTTTCCTGCCGGTGTAATGAAGGACCGTCCCCCGCTGCACCCCGCCGTCCCCGGCTATGAAATCTGGGCCGCGGCCACGAAGGAACCTCTCGCCAACTTGCTGAAGTAAGATGTAGCCGGGGTCATTGACCCCGGAGCTTGAGTGCAAAGGTGGAGCGTGTTGTCCCCAACACGCTGAACCGGTTGGGGACAACCGGTTCCACCTGCGACAACCGAGCTGGCTTATTCGGCCGGCTCAACCCAGACCGATTGCGTCCCGTCGGCAAACTCCGTCGTGAGCCGTTGGCCGGAGCGCAGCCCGGCGCGGCGCGCGACCGGCGCTCCCTGCTCGTCGCGCACGATGGCGAAGCCGCGGTTCAGCACCGACGCCGGGCTGGCCGCCTGCAGGCGTTTCCACAACGCCAGCAGCTTGTGGGAGGCAAATTGCACGCGCGTCTCGGGCGAACGCTGGGCCAGGGTGGTGCGCGCCGCGGTCAGCTGCTCGCGTTTGCCCCGGGTCGCCGCGGTCAGGGCGGCGGCCAGCCGGTTGGCGCTGTCGTCGAGCCGCAGCCAGCCGCGTTCGACCTGTGCTGCCGGGGTGAGCAGCCGCAGCCGGGAGCGCGCATGGTCGAGCCGTTCGCGGGCGCGCTCCACCGCCCCGGCCAGGGCCGCCGTCCGGATGGTGTCTGCGCGGGCCGCGCGCTCCAGGCAGGCGACAAACGCGCTCGAAATCAGTTCCGCCGCGGCGCTCGGTGTCTCGGCGCGCCGGTCGGCGGCAAAGTCGCATAGCGTGAAATCGATCTCGTGGCCCACCGCCGAAATGACCGGCACCG
>CAIXIZ010000349.1 GCA_903919625.1 uncultured Verrucomicrobiota bacterium | reverse complement strand
CGCCCATGAGCAATGACCAGCCAATCCTGACCCCTCGGCCGCCGGGGCCGGCGGCCGCGGGCCTTTCTCCCTGGCAGGAGGCGTGGCGCCGGCTGCGCCGCAACCGGCTCGCGGTCTTTGGCGGCCTGATGCTGCTCACGCTGGTGTTGCTCTGTTTCGTGCTCGGGCCGCTGTTTGCCCAGTCCTGGCGCGAGCAGAACCTCGCCCACAACCTGGCGCCGCCGAGCGCCGCGCACTGGCTGGGCACCGACCTCAACGGCCGCGACCTGCTGGCCCGCATCCTCTACGGCGGGCGCATCTCGCTGCTCGTCGGCTTCGTCGCGTCGTTCGTCGCGCTTACCATTGGGGTCACCTATGGCGCGGTCGCGGGGTGGCACGGCGGGCGCACCGACACGCTGATGATGCGTGCCGCCGACATCCTCAATGCGCTGCCCTTCACCATCATTGTCATCCTGCTCCTCGTCTACCTGAAGGACCCGATGCAAAAATTTGACGCGTGGCTCACGGCGTTGCCCGGCTTTGGCGGCTGGCAGGGCGCGGGCAAGATCCTGCTCATGTTCGCCGCCATCGGGGCGGTCGAATGGCTCACCATGGCGCGCATCGTGCGCGGCCATGTCATGGCCATCAAAAAAATGGAGTACATCGAGGCCGCGCGCGCGCTGGGATACGGCCCGGCCCGCATCCTGTTCCGCCATGTGCTGCCCAACGCCCTCGGCCCGATCGTGGTCTATGCCACGCTCACCGTGCCGGCGGTGATGATGCTGGAGGCGTTCCTCAGCTTCCTCGGCCTCGGGGTCGACGCGCCGATGAGCTCGTGGGGCACACTGATCAAAGACGGGGCCGAGCGCATGGAGGAATGCTGGTGGCTGCTGGTCTTCCCCGGCGGCATCTTCTCGCTCACGCTTTTCTCGCTCAACTTTCTCGGCGACGGCCTGCGGGATGCGCTCGACGTCCGTGCGGCCAAGGACTGAGATGCTGGCTTGGTTGGGGTAGCAAGGGGCGTCGCTTGACGACGCCCGGAACGAGGCCGGCGACCAGCACCGCCCTTTGTTGCTACCATTGTCTGCAAGACCCCGGAGCTTGCTCGGGGATCTTCACTTCTGCGGGTCACTCTGCCTTTCCCCCGGTATTGACAATCTGCCACTCCGGTAATACCCTGCCCCCATGCCTGTCGTCACGGTCAAGATGCCCAAGCCGCTCCACGCCCGCCTCGTGGCCGAGGCCCGCCGCCGGCGCACGACCAAGTCGGCCGTGCTGCGCGAGGCGTTTGCCGCCCAACGCCCCGCCGCCGCGCCCGCCGGCTCGTTCTATGAGCGCGCCAAGCACCTGATCGGCGTCGCCTCCGGCCCCGGCGACCTTTCCACCAATCCCAAATACATGGAAGGTTATGGGAAACATCGTGCTCCTTGATGCCGGGCCGCTGGTCGCGTTCATCGACGGCGAAGATGCGAATCATCATTGGGCCGCCGAACAGCTTCGTTTGCTCCAGCCCCCGTTTCTGACCTGTGAGGCGGTGATCTCCGAAAGCCTGTTTCTTTTGCGGCGGGCCCGGCAGGGTGTGCCCACGCTGTTGAACATGTTGCAGGAGGACCTGGTCCGCCTTTCTTTCCGGTGTGACGACCATCTCGACGCCGTCACCCGGCTCATCGCCAAATACCACAATGTCCCCATGTCGCTCGCCGACGCCTGCCTCGTGCGCATGAGCGAGCTCCACGACGGCGCGCGGGTTTTCACGCTCGACGCTGACTTCAGGCTTTACCGCCGCCACAGCCGGCAGACGATCCCGCTCATCTTCCCCCGCCCGTGAAACGCTTCCGCCCCTACTATCATTACCTCCGCGCCGTGCGGCTGCCGCTGGGCGGCGCCTTGGTGTGTGCGCTGGTGTATGGCGCGGCCAACGGCGCCGGCCTGCCGTTCATGATCAAATGGGTGTTTCCGCGGATTTTTCCCCATCCGGATGCGACCACCGGGGCCGCCGCCCTGCAAGTCCTGTCGACGGGCCAGCTGGTGCTCGTGGCGCTCTGGCTTCCGGCGGTCTTCGTGGTACGCGGCATTTCCGGCTACCTCAACAGCTACCTGATCCAGCTCTGCGGCGTACGCGTGCTGGAGGCGATCCGGCTCGATTTTTTCCGCAAGCTCCAGGTGCTGCCCCTGTCGTTTCTGCAACGCCAGACCACCGGTGACCTCATCTCGCGCGGCCTGTCCGACACCAACCAGCTCCAGTTTACCCTGACGT
>CAIXIZ010000348.1 GCA_903919625.1 uncultured Verrucomicrobiota bacterium | reverse complement strand
GTGCGACCAGCCGAGTGCGACTGCGTAGAGACCTCCGGTGACCAGCAAGGTCAACCCGGCCGCCAGTGCCAGCACGGAGACCGCCGGCAGCCACGGCGATGCCGGCAGCCAGCGCCATGGCCCGCGGGCGCGCGCCTCATGCACGAGCACGGTAAAAAGCACTGGCGTAAAAATCGCGTGGGAGAGGTCGGGATTGTGCCGCCATTCGCGCCAAAACAGGGCGTAAAATGCCGCCGCCAGCAGCCCGGCCAGGGCGATCGCCGACTTGGTGGCCACGCCTAACCCGGCCGCTGGGGCGGCCCCAGGGCGGGAATGAGTGGCGGAGACGGTGTCGGGCATGGCGCCGGCAGCAAACGCATCCCGGCCCTGTCTGGCAAGGATGCCCTCCACCGGCCAGAACCCCCGCCCTAGGACGATGCGCTGGTGTAACGGCGCAGGCCGCAATGAAAAACCAGCACGGCCAGCGCGAACCAAAATGCGGCCATCGCAAACAACCACAACGCCCACCAGGGATTGAAGCCGTGGGCGCGCAGCAGCAGGCCGGCCGGCACGTTGCTCACCACCACGGCCGGCAGCGCCCAGACAAACACCAGCTCCGCCATGCCCCGGAACGCCGCCCGCGGCAGGCGGGAGAACTCCGTCAGCGTAAAGTAACCGCCCTCGACCCCCTGCACGTTGGTGATCCAAAAGACCAGCGACACCGAGAGCACGAGAAAACTGTAGTGGATGGCCAGTCCGCAGGCGACCATGCCGGCATACAGCAGGCAGTCGGCCACCCCGGGATGCAGGTCCAGCCGGTGCGCCGCATAGATGACCACGGCGAGCGCCACCAGCGAGTTGACAAAGCCGTCGGGGTCGATCTTCCGCGTGGTCGCCATGAACATGATGTTGCCGGGCTGCGCGAGGAAGAAGTCAAAGTGGCCGCTGCGGACATTGCGTCCCATTTCAAAGATGCTGCTCCAGAAAAACCCCATGAGAAACCGCTGGGTGAGCATGGCGGTGCCGATCAGCAGGATCATTTCGTATTTGCTCCAGCCGGCGATGGAGCTGGTGTGGTCGTAGATGATGGAAATGGTGAACAGGTTGGTCGCCATCCAGAAGAGCTCGACCATCGACCATACAAAAAAATCACCGCGAAACATCAGGGTGCGGGTGACCGAGTATCGGGCGCAGGCGAGCCAGATGCGGAAGTAGTTCATGCGGCGGCCGGGAAGTTCATGAGGCGGATCGCGGCACCGTGGACCCGGCGGCGGGTTTGTTCAATCCACAAACCGGTCCTGTTGCGGCGCGGCAGGTTCCGCTCGCGCCCCGTCCGGTATCCGGGCAGAAAGATTCTGCGACTTTTCAGCATGAACCGTGTTCTGGGCATGAACGATGACATTCCAGTGCAAACATCCTCTTCGGGCCTGACCGATCCGGTCGCCTTCACGCTGTTCATGCGCAATTACCAAGACATGGTTTTTACCACCGCCGTGCGCCTGACCGGCGACGCACCGACAGCGGAGGACATTGCCCAGGAGGTTTTTATGAAGGCCCATGCCCATTTCGGCATGCTGCAGGCCAGCCCGGCGGCCGGCGGCTGGCTTAAAACCGTCACGACCAATCTCGCCCTCAATCACCTCACCCGTTATCGCAACCGCTGGCGGTTGTTCTCGGAACTGCGGCGCGCGGACTCCGACGGCGGGGACAGTCCGCCGGAGGCGGAGTTTGCCGCGCCAGAGGAACTGTTCTCCGGCCTGGACGCGGCCGAGCGCCGGGAATGCGTCGGGCGCGCGCTCGCGCAGCTCCCCACCGCGCAGCGCGTGCCGCTGGTGCTCTACCACTTTGAGGAACTTTCCTGCGACGAGATCGCCGGCCAGCTCGGGGTCTCCCTGGCCAAGGTGAAAACTGACATTTACCGCGCCCGCGCCGCCCTCGCCAAACTTCTCCGACGCGGCGGTCCCGGCCGCGAAACTTTCCCCGGCTGACCCGCCATGGCCCCTCTTCCGCCCAATCACGAAAAACTCGAGCGCTTCATCCACGAAGTGCTGTGCGATCTGCCGCTGCGCCGTGCGCCGCACACGCTGGAAAGGCGCGTGCTCGCGGCGTTGGAGCAACGCGCGCGGCTGTCCTGGTGGCGGCAGGGCTTCACCCACTGGCCGCGGCCGGCACGGGCGTCATTTCTGGTTTCCGCGGTGGCCGCGGCCGGGCTGGTGACGGCGCCGGGCTGGCTGACGCCAAGCACGGTCATCGCACCGCTCGCCGATGTCGCCAGCCACCTCGGGTGGCTGACCACGGCCCGCGATCTCCTCGACACCTTCGCCGCGACTACTGGCATCGTGGGACAGGCCATCCCGCCGCTCTGGCTCTACGGAGCGCTGGGGGTCGTGGCCGCGCTGTATGCCGCGCTTTTCGGTCTCGGGGCTGCCGCCTACCGCACGCTTACGACGATGCGCTGATCATTTCCAACCAATTCATCCTCCATCATGAAACTCTTCGCCCGTTCATCCTGCTCTCTTGCCGCCACCGCGGCCTTGTTACTCCCGACCCGGGAGGTTTTCGCCCAGGACAACCCGACACCGCCGCCGGCCGCAGCGGTTGCCGCCGCTCCGGAACCGGCGCCAGCACCACAGAGCCTGTCGACGCCGGATCAGCCCTCCCGTCTCCCGGCTGAATCGGTCGCGCCCGCGCCCGGCGATGCCGTGCCAATGCCGCTGGGCGGCCGTAGCGATGTGGTTGTCCGGCGGCGGGTTTTCCGCGGCAACGGCAACCAGATATTTTCCGTGGGCCAGGACTCCTATCTTGCCGTCGGGAGCCAGGCGGACGCGGTGGTTTCCATTTTCGGCTCTTCCACCGCCGATGGGGAGGTGAGTGCTTCCGTGGTTTCCATCTTTGGCAGCAGCCGGACAACCGGACGGGTGGGCAGGGCGGTGGTATCAGTGTTTGGCAGCAGCCACTCGGCTGGAGAAACCGTGGGCGACGCGGTCGTCTCCTTGCTCGGGAATACGGAAGTGAACAGCCAGATTGGCGGCCAGGCCGTGGCCGTGCTGGGCGATGTCACGCTTGGTCCAAAAGCCGACATTGGGGGAAACGTGGTGGCCATTGGCGGGCGGGTAATTCGGCAGCCTGGGTCCATCATTCATGGACAGGTGCAAAATATCACCTTTCCCGGCGACGGCCACTTCGAGTGGCTGCAGGCCTGGACGACGGACTGCCTGGCCTATGCCCGGCCGCTTGCGCTTGGCCGCGGTCTCGGTCTGACGTGGTCGCTCACCTTTGGGGTGCTCGTGCTCTATCTGTTGCTGGCGCTGCTCTGTCGCGGTGGCCTGGAAAAATGCACGCGGACGCTGGAAACCCGTCCCGTTTCCAGCCTGTTTGCGACGCTGCTTGCCCTGCTGCTCACGCCCCTGTTGACGGTGCTGCTCATCCCCACCGTGGTCGGGATCCCCTTTCTCTGGGCCGGGTTGCTGTTTGCGGTGCTGTTTGGCAAAGCGGTGTTGCTCGCCTGGATTGGCGGCCGGGTCACCAGATGTTTTGGCGATGGTCCGCTCAGCCATCCGGCGGTTGCGGTGCTGATCGGCGGGGTGATGGTGACCGTGCTTTATCTGGTGCCGGTGCTTGGCTTTCTCGTGTTCGCACTGCTCAGCTGGCTCGGCCTGGGCGTCGTGGTGCGCACGCTGATGCTCGGTCTGCGGCGGGAGAAGCCCGCCATTCCGCCCCCGGCGCCAGCGGCCATGATGGCCGTGCCGGCCATCGCCGGTACCGCGCCCGCCGATCTGGGCGTGACTGCCGCCGTCGGCGGACCGGCCATGGCGCCGGCACCGGCCTTCTCCTCGCTCACGCTGCCGCGCGCCGGCTTCTGGATTCGTCTCGCGGCGCTCCTGATTGATGCGATCCTGGTTTTCTTTATCGCCAACCTCCTGCGGACACGCGGCAACTCGGCGTTGCTCCTGCTGGCGGTTTATGCGGCCGCGATGTGGCGGTTGCGCGGTACGACGATTGGTGGCATCATTTGCGGGTTGAAAGTGGTGCGGCTGGACGACCGGCCGCTGGACTGGACCACGGCGGTGGTGCGTACACTAGGGTGCTTCCTTTCGGCCGTGGTCGCCGGTCTCGGTTTTTTCTGGGTCGCCATCGACGGGGAAAAGCAGTCCTGGCATGACAAGGTCGCTGGGACGACGGTGGTGCGGGTGCCGAAAGGCGTATCGCTGGTCTGACGAAGGCCGGACCGCCGCCATTGACTTAGTGGCCGGGGCGGCGTCCACTCCCGCCTCTGCATGCTTGGACCCACACCCTTCCGTGATATCTGCCTGGTCGCCGGCTTCGAGCTGCGCGAGATGCTGCGCAGCCGCCGGGCCGTGTTTGTCATCGCGCTTTACCTGCTCGTGGCGGCGCTGTTCACCTACGGCTTTGTTCAGGTATTGGAGCGGGTGAATGAAGTGGCCAAAAATCCGGCGGCGTTGGTGACCGGAAGCAATCCGTCGGCCAACGGCCCCGGCGGGCGGGGACGGAATCGTGGGCCGGTTTTCGCGCCTTCGCCGGCCGACAAGCCGTCGCAAGGTATCCTGGTAACGCCCAACTCGCCTTTTTCCCGGCTGATCTTTAGCGGGGTGCAGGATCCCGCGACCAAAGATTTTCTGGTCCGTCAGCCGCCGATTGTCCTGTTTTACACTTTGGCTTCCCTTTTTTTCACTCCGCTCCTGATCCTCCTTACGACGTCGGAAACCATCGCTCAGGAGCACCAATCGCGGGGGGCGCGTTTCATCGTCCTGCGCACTGGCAAGCTCGAGTTTGCGTTGGGCAAGCTGGCCGGGCAAGGCTTGCTGATGGCGTTGGTGACGTTGCTGGCCGGCGGAATGTGTCTGGTGATCGCATCCTGGAAATTGAGCGACTTTGAATTGGGCCCGGCCATCTCATCGACCCTGATCTTCTGGCCGCGCATTGTGGCCTATGGCCTGCCATTTCTCGGGCTTGCGGCGCTGTGTTCCATGAATTCCAGCGCGGCGATCGCCGCACGGGGCTTTGCCGTTTTTGGTCTGGGTACTCTGTTTTACTTACACTACCTTGCGGGCCTCGCCACTGACCAATCGGTGCTCACCAACGTGCTGGGCGCGCTCGACTATCTCACGCCCTTTTCCCATTGGGCCGATTTGTGGAACGCTTCGGCGGCACAAGTGTGGAATGCCATGATGCTCCTGGCCGGCCTGGGAGTGCTCTATACCGGCATCGGCCTGGTCTTTTATCGCAGGAGGGATCTGTGAGCGCGTCCGGTGACGGTGAAATGGCCCTCTCCCTGCGGGGCGTGGGCAAAAGCTACGGAAAAATCCAGGCGCTAGATGGGCTCGATCTCGATGTGCCGCGGGGCTCAATTTTTGGGCTGGTCGGACGCAATGGGGCGGGCAAGACCACGACGTTCGCCATCGCCTGCGGCTTCCTGCGCGCCGACCGTGGCTCGGTCAATGTGCTCGGGGCGGGGCCGTTCGACGCCGCCCGGCATCGCGGACGGTTGAGCGCCTTGCCGCAGGACGCGGCATTGGGGCGTGATCTCACATTGTACGAGCAGCTTTCCTATCTTGGACGACTGCAAGGAGTGCCCCGCCACGAGATCCGCGGCGAAGTGGAACGCATTTTGCATCTCGTGGATCTCTCTGACCGGGCGGGTACGCGAACCCGGACTCTCTCCCATGGCATGCTGCGACGGCTCGGCATTGGGCAGGCGTTTTTAGGGCAACCGGAGCTGGTCCTGCTGGACGAGCCCACCAACGGCCTTGATCCCAACCAAGCGCACAGCATCCGCGACTTCATCGTCGCGCAACGCGGGACGCGGACCATCGTCGTCAGCTCGCACAATTTGCCTGAGCTCGAGACGATGTGCGATCATGTCGCCATTATGGATGGCGGTCGCGTGGTGCGGTCCGGTCCGATTTCGCAGGTGACCGGACGCAATGAAGAAGTACATATCGTGCTCGCCGACGGTCCGGTGCCACTGGCGCAGACCCAGGCCGCGTTGGCAGGCGACACCGTGGAGTGGGATGCATCGGCGCGGACGTTGCGCGTCAGCTTTTCCAGCCGGCCCGGCCGTCAGGCAGAGGATGTGATTGGCGCGGCTTTGCGCCCCTTGCTCGAAGCCGGAGCGCGCATCTCGTCCGTCAGCCGCGGCCAGTCGCTGGAACGCACCTATCTGGCCATGCCCGCGCTGCCGCCGGAGCTGCCGAAGCAGGGCCGAAACTGAGCGGCTGAAAATCAGGCGAGGGATTTGGTGGTCGGGCGGCGTCTTTGAGGGTGAACCCACCAATTCCCAAATCATGAGCATGAAATCTCTCCGCCCAAACTCGGTCTCGGCACGGCTCGCCATCGCCCTGTTAGCCATCGTTTCCGTTGCACGACCCGCCACCCCATTTTCATCCAACAACCCATACTCGCCCAACAACCCGTTCACGGTGGCGGAGCGTGAGCTGCAAAAGGTGGAGACTAATGCAGTTACATTCGACCCGCAGTCTCCGGAACGCAATGTCATTGAGGGACGCGCCCAGCAGTTGCGCACCCAGATGGCCGAGTCCTTCCTCATCTACGGGGCCGGCGTTAAAAAGCCTGGCCTTTACCAGCCAAAGCCGGGGTTGACCGTGACCGAAGCCATCAAGCTAGCCGGCGGCACCACGCCGGACGCCGATGGCGCGCATATTAGGCTCACTTTTAAGAGCAATCGGCTTTTTGAGCGAGCGGGGGTGCGCTCTGGCCGCGGGCAAGTTTCAGGAGCCAACCTTGACCTGGCTGACATCATAAGGGAAGCTTTGGGATGCAGGGGTGAGGCGCTCCTGCCCGTCTGTTTCAATCCAGCCGCTAGCCGCGAAGAGGCGGTTGCACCACGCACTCAGCCTTCGGCGCAGAATTTACCCCGCAGTGCGGCGGCGACGTTGGGCGGGACGAAATGGGCCATATCACCACCATGGCGGGCCGCCTGCTTCACCAACGTGGAGCTGCAATAGCTGTAGGCTTCGCCCGGCATCACGAAAATGGTTTCCACCGTGGGCCGGAGGTGGCGGTTCATCAGCGCCATGTTGAACTCAAACTCGAAGTCCGACAGCGCCCGCAGCCCGCGGATGATCGCGTTGGCCTGCTGGGCCGTGGCGAAATCGACGAGCAGACCGTTAAATATAACGGCCTGGACGTGGGGATATTTGACCAGGCAGGGGCGGAGCATCTCGAGCCGTTCCTCGGCGGTGAACAGCGGATTTTTGCCCGAGTCGCGCGCAATCCCCACCGTCACCCGGTCGAAGAGGCGCGACGCCCGGTCCAGCACATCAAGATGTCCAAAGGTGATCGGGTCGAAAGTGCCGGGATAAATGCAGTGGCGCATGGTGGAGTCGGGAGCAGGCAAACCATGGTGGCGGAGCTTGGCGACAATGTTTTTGCACCCGGAGACCGCTCTATGATTGCAATTGCCGCGGGCGGGGTGTGCCCTGACGCTGCCGCAGCCCATGAACCTGCCCAATGCCATCACCTTGTCGCGCATCCCGCTGATGTTTGTCATCGTGGGGCTGATGTATCAGCACTGGCCGGGTGCGGCCACCCTGGCGTTCACGTTGTTTCTCGCCGGTGCGGTGGGAGACTGGCTCGATGGCTACCTCGCGCGCAAACGCAAGCAGGTGTCCACCTTTGGCAAATTCATGGACGCGCTCAGCGACAAAATTTTTGTGCTCGGCATCATGATTGCGATGGTGGATTTGGACGACATCAACATCCCGGTGGGATTTGCCATCCTCACCCTCTGCCGGGAATTTCTCGTGTCGGGTATCCGGATGGTGGCCGCGGCAAAGGGGGTGGTGGTGGCGGCGGACCGGGGTGGCAAGACGAAGACGCTCACGCAACTGATCGCCATCGGATTATTGTTCGGGGCCCGGATGGTGGGCCGCGATTTTTCCTACTGGCTGCGGAAGGACCTGAGCCCGATCACGGAATACATCCACAAAATTGGGCTGATCGGCTTTATCATCGGCACGTACCTCGCGGTCTGGTCGGGCTGGCGATACATTGAGCGGCACCGGGCCCTGCTCCTCGACGACACCCCGCCGTCCTCGTCATGAGCCTGGGCCAGCCCATCTGGACCCGTCGGCTGCGGACGGACGTGGTCCTGCTGTTGGCGCGGGTGACACCGTGCGGCAACATCCCCTTTGCACCCGGCACCTGGGGCTCATTGGCCGGACTGGCGTTTTACGTTGTCTGCCTGCTTCCGTTTGCGGAACTGGGGCATGGCGGGCCGCTTTATTTGGCGGTGGGGGCGATGATTCTGCTGGCCGTCGGCTTGTGCGGCGAGGTGGAGATACGGTTGGGCAAAAAGGATCCGGGTGAGGTGGTGCTCGACGAGTTCGTCGTGATGCCACTGTGCTTCCTTGGCTGGCCCATTTTCCCCGTCAACTGGCCGGATGCTGTGGTCTGGCTCCTGGGGTTTGCCCTGTTTCGCCTGTTTGACATTGGAAAACCATTTGGCATCGCCGGGTTGCAACGACTCCCGGGCGGTTGGGGCGTGGTGATCGACGATGTCGCGGCGGCACTGGCCGCGTGCGCGACCTTGCATCTGGCCGGTTGCGCCTGGTGGGCGTTTCACCGGTAGCGGTAGCCCGCCTCGGGAGAAGCGGGAGGCTCGGCGTCGCACTCGGAATCCCGGCTCTCACGAACCGGACGCCAAGAGCAGGATGGAGCCGCGACGAGGGCGGCGCGTTTCCAGTAAGGCCGGTCGGGGGTTGGCGCCCCCGCCTCACTTCTTCGCCGCGGTTGCGAGATGTTTCGCCAAAAATGCGAGCACCACGGGACGGAGGTCGCGTGGGAGCGGGCGGGTTCCTGACTTCTCCAAATCGAACGAGTGGCCCACGCCGTCGAGCGAGACGAACTCATGTTCCACCCCGCGCTCGGTCAGCACCTGGTTGAGGGTGACCGACTGGTCGTAATCCACCGTCGTGTCGGCGCGGCCGTGAAACGTGAGCACCGGCGGCATGCCTTTGGCCGCATAAATCGTGGGTGAGGCGAGGCGCAGAACCTCAGCATCATAGGTTTTGGCGCCAAACACCGCCAGCGAATCAGCCATGAGCTTCCGCATGCCTGAGGTGGCGGCAGGGGCATCAGGCGCGGGTGGGCTCATCGGGAGATCCGCCGGGCCGTAGAGGTTGACGATGGCCCGCACCGTGTCGGAAACACCGGCATAGGTCGCATCCGGCTCAAACTCCTTTTTGCCGACGGTAAAGCCGACCATCAGCGCCAGATGTCCGCCCGCCGAACCGCCGCCCACGGCGATGCGATCCGGGTCGATGCCGTATTCCTTCGCGTGGGCGCGCAGGAAACGGACGGCGTTTTTGCTGTCGAGGAGACACTGCGGCCACGAACCGGCGCCGAGCTTGTAGTCAATGCTCACCGCCACATAGCCGGCATTGGCCAAAGTGGTGCAGACTTCTTTCCCGCGGGCCTCATCTTTTTTTCCGCTGATCCAGCCGCCGCCGTGGATCCACACAAAACCTGGTGCGAGCGCCCCCTTCTCCCCCGCCGGCTTGGGCGGCAGGTAGAGGTCGAGTTTCTCGGCACGGTCGGGTGCCAGGTAGGTGACATCGGTGATGACGCGTAGGGCGGAAGCGGCGGGGGCTGCTGGCGCGGTGGAAACCGGGGCATCGGCAGCGCGAACGAGGGGTGATGAAGCAAATGCGGACATGAGCAAAACGAGGTGGAATAGCGGGGCGGGGGTGGTCGATTTCACGGCGGCAACGTAACGTCGTTGTGGTCGATTCCAAGAAAATCCGTCTGTTCCGGCACTGGCTCCCTCATGCACTCATTTCACCAGGCTGGGGCTTCATCCCTCGGCAGGTCGAGAAACACAAACTGCTGCGCGCCGGGCCGGCCGATCAGGGCCATGGACCGACCGGGGAAGAGGGCGAACAGCTCCTCGTCGGTGATGATTTTCACGCCGGCGTCGTTGGTTTCCGTTGGCGTGAGCGCGGCGGCGCCTTGCGGTTGGAGCCGCGCCGCGTCCCCGTTCATCGCCAGTGGTGGCACAGGCTTGCTGCCCGTGGTATCCGGCGCTCGGGTAGGATGCCCGTGCCACACCAAGCCGAGGGCGAGCAGGAGTGTCGCACCCGCCGTCGCGGCGGTGAGCGCCACGCGGCGGCGGCGGCGTGCGCGGAGCGACGCCAGCGCGCCGGAGAGGCTGGCCTGGCGCAGGTTTTCGAGGCTTTCGTCGCCAAACAGCTCGCGAAGGAGGCGGTCTTGGTCGGAGGGTTTCATGGCGCGCGGAGCTTTTGGAAAAGCGTTTCGCCCAGCGCGCGGCGCAGGCGCAGCAGGCGCGACTCGATGGCCTTGGGGGTGAGGCCGGTCTGGGTGGCCAGTTCGGCCACGGTGTCGCCGCGCAGGTATTTGCCAGTGATAAGCCGGCGGTCGGCCTCGTCGAGCGCGGCGAGCGTTTCGTCCAGGGCGGCGCGCAAGCGGTTGTCTTCGGCGGCGGACGGGACCGGGCCGGGCCGGAGGAGGGAGAACTTTTCCAGCAGTGCGAGGTAGCTGCGTTGCTTGCGGCCGCCGTCGCGCGCGGCATTGCGGGCCACGGCCTTGAGCCAGCCCCAGAAAATTTCCTCGTCGTCAAACACCCGTGCGTGCCGGGCGACGCGGAGCAGCGTCTCCTGCAGGGCGTCGCGGGCGGCGTGCTCCTGTCCGCGGGTGACGGCGAGCAGGAAATGGTGGAGCCGGTTGAAGTAGCGGGCGTGAAACTCGCGGAACGCCATCTCCTCGCCCGCCGCGAGCCGGCGCGTGAGCTCGGCCACGCCGGG
The DNA here is from genome assembly GCA_903919625.1 of uncultured Verrucomicrobiota bacterium. Taxonomy (GTDB): domain Bacteria; phylum Verrucomicrobiota; class Verrucomicrobiia; order Opitutales; family Opitutaceae; genus CAIYUN01. Next base: position 424 of record CAIXIZ010000348.1, on the reverse strand, counting down.
CGGGGTCGCGTCGCGCGTCGGGGAGGCAGACGGCACGGAGCGGGTTCCGATCAATCGGACGGTGGCGGTGATGGGCAGGGCGGCGGACAAAAGCGGTCAGGGGGTGGGGGTTGCGGCGGCGGGAACCTGGAGCTTCTGGCCGGCACGGAGCGCGTCAAGGTTGAGGTTGCTATTGAGCGCCTTCAGCGCTTGCAGCGAGGTGTGGACGCGCGCTGCGATGGCGCTGAGCGTATCGCCACTGCTCACCGTGTAGGTGGTGGTCGCGGCAACAGGCGTTGCCTTATCCCAAGTGCCGTCTGCCGTTAAACCCCGGGTCCAAGCAAACGGAACGGTGGCAGATGTGTCTCCCGGTTCCAGCGTGCGCCCACCGTCGGCGGTGCCGCCCATCGCGGTCACGATTTTGCTGACGACGTCCAGTGCGGCC
>CAIXIZ010000347.1 GCA_903919625.1 uncultured Verrucomicrobiota bacterium | reverse complement strand
TGGCGAGCGCGAGGATCTGCGGCGTCGAGCGGTAGTTGGTCTCGATGCGGTGCATGACCGTGCCGGGATGCCGGTCGGGAAAGGTCATGATGTTCTCAAAATTCGCACCGCGCCACGAATAGATGCACTGCGCGTCGTCGCCCACCGCCATGATCTGATGGTGCCCGCCGATGGTGTCGATGATCGCCGACTGGAGCGTGTTGGTGTCCTGATACTCATCGACCAGCACATGCCGGAAACGGGAGGAGAAATACGCGCCAATTTCCGGCGACTTGACCAGCAGCTCCAGCCAGAACTCCAGCAGGTCATCGTAATCCACGACATTTTGGGCGCGTTTGCGGGCGGCGTAGGCCACGGCAAAACCAGGCACGCGATCGGCGATCTCGGTGTGCTGCGAAAAGCTCTTCTCGATGGTGGCGGCCAGAGGGAGCCGGGTGTTGCGGGCGAGGGAGATGATCTCGTGCAGCGGCCCGGGGCGCGGGTGGACCTTGTTTTTGAAAAAGGTCTTGTCGCCCTCCTCGACGGTGTCGCGCAGCACCCCGTCGGCCTCTTCGGCGTCAAGGATGGTGAAATTTTTCGGCAGGCCTACGGCCTCGCCGTAGATGCGCAGCGCGCGGTGCCCGAGTGAGTGAAAGGTGCCGCCCCAGAAGCGGCCCGGTTCAACGCCGGTGAGGTCATGCACGCGATGGAGCATCTCCTTGGCGGCCTTGTTGGTAAAGGTGAGCAGGAGAATTTCGGCCGGCTTCACGCCCTGCGACAGCAGATAGGCGACGCGATAGGTGAGCGTGCGCGTCTTGCCCGAACCGGCGCCGGCGAGCACGAGCAACGGGCCGGGCGCCGCCGTGACCGCATGGAACTGCTCGTCGTTGAGCTGTGCGCGGAAATCGATCGGCGGAATGCCCGGGGCGGCCGGCGGCGGGCGGTTGGTTTCAAGGAAAAAATCCATGCGTGGCCGACATGGCCGCAAAAAGGCGCTCCCGGCGCAAAGAGAAAGTATTTCAAACTTTTCCCTAAGGAATTTCCCGCTCGCGCGTGATGTGTTTTGAATCCACCCTGTTTACGCCCCTTTTCCCCATGCCTACCCTCCGCCCTATCCTGCTCCTTGCCAGCGTTGCGCTGCTGCCCGCGGTCCTCGACGCGCAACCCGCCCTCACGATTTACAACCAGAGCTTTGCCGTGGTCCGCGACCGGGTGCCGCTGGACCTCAAGTCCGGCAGCAATGCGGTCACCTTCGCCGGCGTCACCGCGCAGATGGAGACCGATTCGGTGGTCCTCCGCGACCCGGCGGGCAAAAATCCGCTGCAAATTCTCCGGCAGAGCTACCGTGCCGACACCATCTCGACCGGCCTCATGCTCCAGCTCAACGAGGGCAAGACCATCACCTTCATCGTGCGCGACAAGGACCAGAAGGAAACAGCCGTGAAGGGCAAAATCATCCGCAGCGGCTACACCCCCGGCGGGGCCATGCGGGGCGGCAGCAGCGGCGAGCAGTCGCCCATCATCGAAGTCGACGGCCAGCTCCGTTTCTCGCTCCCCGGCGAACCCATCTTTCCCGCCCTCGCCGACGACGCGATCCTCAAGCCCACGCTCTCCTGGGAGCTGAATTCCGCCGCTGCCGCCAAGTTTGAGGCCGAGCTGGGCTACGTCACCGGCGGCTTCACCTGGTCGGCCTCCTACAACATCATCGCCCCGGAGAAAGGCGACAAGGCCGACATTGTCGGCTGGGTGACCATCAGCAACACCTCGGGCAAAACCTTTGAAAACGCCAATGTGAAGCTCATGGCCGGCGATGTGAACAAAATCCAGCCGCAGCCCCTTGCCGCCCGTGCCGGGGGCGCCCGCGGTGGCGCCGGCGGCGGCGGTGGGTTCGCGCCCGTCGTCACGGAAAAGGCTTTCGACGAGTTTCATCTCTATTCGCTGGCCCGTCCCGCCACCATCCACGACCGTGAGACCGTGCAGGTCGAGTTTGCCCGTGCCGAAGGCATCACCGCACCTTCGCTCTATATCTATGACGGCGCGGCTATCGCCAACTATCGGAGCCTCAGCCCCGATACCGCGCGCAACCCCAGCTACGGCACCTCCACCAACACCAAGGTGTGGGTCATGCGCGAGTTCAAGAACACCAAGGAAAATAACCTCGGCATCCCACTGCCGAAAGGCCGGGTGCGTTTCTACCGGCAAGACGACTCCGACCATCGCATCGAGTTCACGGGTGAGAACAACCTCGACCACACCCCCAAGGATGAAACCGTGCGCCTCTACACCGGCGACTCGTTTGACCTCGTGGGCGAACGCAAACGCACCGACGTGAATGGCAGCGCCGGTTCCGCCTTCCTGGAGGAGACCTACGAGATCAAAGTGCGGAACCACAAGGAGGAAGCCGCCGAGATTCGTGTGGTGGAGCACCTTTTTCGCGGACTCAACTGGGCCATCCTCGAAAAGACCGACAATTTCACCAAGACGGACGCCCAGACCATCGAGTTCCGGGTGAAAC
>CAIXIZ010000346.1 GCA_903919625.1 uncultured Verrucomicrobiota bacterium | reverse complement strand
TGCTGCGTGAAGTCCACATTTTCCACCATGCCGGAGAGCTCCACCACCCGCTGGAGCGGGAGCTCGCCCCAGCGGCCCGCCGTGCGGGTGGAGCGAAGCGACCGCGACAGCTTGGTCGTCTCCGCCTGCAGCGACGCGCTGGTAGTGGCCAACCCCTTGAGCTGTTCGCTCAGCGAGCCATAGGCCTCCTTGCGCGCATTTTCGAGGGCGACAATCTTGGTGTCCACCTTGTCGAGCGACTCGCGGATCGGCTTCACCAGCGACTCGCCGGCCCGCTTGAGAAACTCGTCTGAATTGCGGCTGAGGGCGTCGGCCGCGAGGGCCTTGAACTCGGTGGTGAGGCGTTCCCGGGACTCGGTGAGGACGGCCAGCCGGGCACCGGCATCGGCCTTGGTCGCGGCCAGCTCGGTGTCGATTTGGGATTTCAGGCTCTCGATCTCGGCGAGCCGGCTGCGGGCGGAAGCCAGGTCGGCAGCAAGACGCGCATTGTCCTCCTCGCGCGCGCGCAGTCTTTCGGCCAGCACGGCAGACTGCTGGCGGAGAAAAAGCCAGACGGCAGCAGCGGCGAGCGCCGCAGCGGCAAGGGCGATGAGAAACGTCGTCACGCCAGCCAGCGTGCGCAGCCGACCGCGGGCGTCAAAGGCGGAAATGCGGCAGGTCCGCCGGCCGGTTTGCGCCAGGCAGCCGCCAGCCAGTATGGCACGGGGAGACCGACCGCCTCAGAGCTGCGTCTTGAAATACGCAATCGTCCGCTTCAAGCCCTCGTCGAGCGGAACCTTCGGCTCCCACTTCAGGATTTTTTTGGCCAGCGTGATGTCGGGGCGGCGCTGTTTCGGGTCATCGGACGGGAGCCGCTGATGGACAATCTTGGACTTGCTTTTGGTCAGCCTGAGGACGTGTTGCGCCAGCTCCAGCATCGTAAACTCGCCGGGGTTGCCGAGGTTCATCGGACCGGCGGTCTCGGTCTGGTCCATCAGGCGGACGAAACCCTCGATCAGGTCATCGACGTAGCAGAAGGAGCGCGTCTGAGAGCCGTCCCCGTAGATCGTGAGCGGCGTGCCCTTGAGCGCCTGCACGATGAAGTTGGAAACCACGCGGCCGTCGTTGGCGAGCATGCGCGGGCCGTAGGTGTTGAAGATGCGGACGACCCGGATATCGACCTTGTTTTCGCGATGATAGTCGAAGAACAGCGTCTCGGCGCAGCGTTTCCCTTCATCATAGCAGGAGCGACGGCCGATGGGATTGACGTTGCCCCAATAGCTCTCCGGCTGCGGATGGACGTGCGGGTCGCCATAGACCTCGCTGGTGCTGGCCTGAAACACCCGGGCGCGCAGACGCTTGGCGAGACCCAGGCAGTTGATTGCGCCCATCACGGACGTTTTGACCGTCTTAATCGGGTTGAACTGGTAATGCGGCGGTGAAGCCGGGCAGGCGAGGTTGTAGATCTGGTCGACCTCAAACTTGTACGGATCGATGATGTCGTGCCGCACCAGCTCGAAACGCGGATTGCCGGCGAGGTGGGCCAGATTGCTTTTCCGCCCGGTAAAAAAATTGTCGAGGCAGATGACCTCATGGCCGTCCTTGAGCAGGCGGTCACAAAGGTGGGAACCGAGGAAGCCGGCGCCGCCGGTAACGAGAATGCGCATGGTGATGCGATTGCAAGATGCAGCACCCGAAATGGCAAGCCAAGGAACAGGGAGGAAGGCTCAGGCGCTCCGCCCCGCCGCGCCGGCCTCATAGCGGGCGATCCAGGAGCGATGCCACCCGCCATAATCGCCGGCCTCGAGGTGGGCGCGCGCCTGCGCCATCAGGTCGAGGTAGAAATGCAGGTTGTGAATCGTGAGCAGCGTGCAACCCAGAATCTCGCCGGCAATGGTCAGGTGCCGCAGATAGGCCCGGGAAAAATTGGCCGCGTAATTGGCCAGCCCCTCCACCACCGGCCGGGGGTCGGCGCGAAATTGTTCGTTGCGAAGATTGATCGGTCCGTCGGGCGTGAAGGCGAGACCGTTGCGCGCCACGCGCGTCGGCAGCACACAGTCGAACATGTCCACCCCCAGCGCGACCATCTTGAGCAGTTGCGGCGGGGTTCCCAGCCCCATGGTATAACGCGGCCTGTCCGCCGGCAGAAACGGCGTGGTCGCACCGACCTGTTTGAGCATTTCCGGCTCCGGCTCGCCCACGCTGACACCGCCGATGGCATAGCCGGGAAAATCCAGCGCAGTCAGCGCCTCCGCCGCCTCCCGCCGCAGGTCGTCGAACGTCGAGCCCTGCACAATGGCGAACACCTGCCGCCCG
>CAIXIZ010000345.1 GCA_903919625.1 uncultured Verrucomicrobiota bacterium | reverse complement strand
GTCCCCGAAGCCGACTGGCTCGACTGGACCTGGCAGTTGAAAAACCGCCTCACCAGCGTGGAACAACTGGAGCGCTATATGACGCTCACGGCCGACGAAAAGGCTGGCTGTGCGTTTGCCAACCAGAAGCTCGCGCTCGCCATCACCCCGTATTTTTTCAATCTGATCGACCGGGCCGACCCGGAATGCCCCATTCGCAAACAGGTTATCCCCCGCTCCGGCGAGATGATTGTTTCCGAAGGAGAGCAGCTCGACTCACTGGGCGAGGATGCGCACTCCCCCGTGCCCGGCCTCGTCCACCGCTACCCCGACCGGGTGCTGTTCCTGGTCACCGACCGGTGCGCCGCCTACTGCCGTTATTGCACGCGCAGCCGGCTCGTCTCCAACGCGCAGGACTACAACTTCCATCCGGAGCACGAGCAGGCGCTGCGTTACATCGAGGCACACCCGGAGATCCGCGACGTGCTGCTTTCCGGCGGCGACCCGCTCCTGCTCTCCGACAAAAAACTCGAGCATCTGCTCTCCCGCCTGCGTGCCATCAAGCACGTCGAGTTCATCCGCATCGGTTCGCGCATCCCGGTCTTCCTCCCGCAGCGGATCACTCCGGCGCTGTGCGAAATTTTCAGGAAACACGGTCCCATCTGGATGAGCATTCATGTCAACCATCCGCGCGAATGCACCGCCGAACTGCGTGATGCCTGTGAGCGCCTGGCCTTCGCCGGGGTGCCGCTCGGCAACCAGAGCGTGCTGTTGAAGGGTATCAATGACGACGCCGACGTCATGAAAGCGCTGGTCCACCGCCTCTTACGGATGCGGGTCCGGCCCTATTATCTTTACCAGATGGACCTGATTACCGGAGGGGCGCACTTCAAAGTGGATGTCCGTAAAGGACTGGACATTATCAAAGCGCTGCGCGGCCACACCACGGGTTACGCTGTGCCCCAATACGTCATTGATGCGCCGGGAGGGGGCGGCAAAGTGCCTATCAACCCTGATTTTGTGGAAAGCATTACTGACAAAGAGATTACATTTAAAAACTACGAGGGGCAGCGTTTCAGTTACCCGCTTAAATCCCTCCCCTTGGCGGCGGCCGATGGCACACCCCTGCCCGCTTCTCCGGTCCAAGGGGTGGAGGTTTTTTGAGGCAAATGCTCAGGTTTTACGAATTGGCTAAATGTTGTCCAATGCCTACTTGAGCGAAAAGTGAGGGGTAATGCCAACTTCTCGTTTGCTACAGACTATGCGGATTGGATCAGGGTAGGGCGCGACCCGCTGGGTGCGCTGTCTGGTTGTAGGCCAGCTCGTTGAGCTGGCTCTGGCTCGACCGCGCCAAAAGTCCCGAAATCAAGAGGCGTTGGCAAAAGGCGGGCGGGGATATTTATTTTATCACTATTTTTGAGCGTTCCCGGTGCAAGGGCGTCTATCCCCATGCCGCTCGATTTCCACTTTGGTTTGTGGTTTTCGGTTTGCTTGGTGTGAGAGGCGTCCCATGCATGGGACGCCTCTCCTGTTTTTAACCTCGTTTAATCCGCGATTATCGGGCATTTGCTCGTCAAAGCAATCGTTCACCAGACGGCATGATGCCTTGCCTAAGTTCGGCTCCTATCCCCAAGCTGTTCGCTTCCACGCTACCCGCCCCAGATTTTATGCGCACCCTCGGATTGATCTTGCTCTCCGCCATTTTCGCGAACGGAACCCTCATTGGTCAAAGCGGGGGCGCAACTCCAGCTCCGGCCAGTCTTGGCCCAAAGGATCCCGCCGCCTATTCTGCGGCCCAGTTTGCGGCCTTGCAGGCCATGATCAACGCGGCCTCCGCCGCTTCCGCCACCTTGTCGGGCGATGATCTGGACGCCTGGCAAAAGGCGCGTCCATCCTTGGGGCAGGCCATTGGCGGCCTGGCCAAAGCTTTCGATGCCGACGCTTTCCACGGGAAAATTAAAATAGTCCAAGGCACCTGGCCCGGCCTGGAACAGGCGGACACCCTCGATCGGGCCCGCGCCGCGTACCTGAAAGTGGGCGACAATCTCGCGCAAATTTTGCTGGAGGCCCGCCAGGCCGACCCGCGGCTGGCCAAGGCGATTGTCTATTATTGCACAATGACCGCCGACCCGGCGAATGCGCGCTGGATCCAGCTGGCCCCGCCGCTGACGAATCCCTTCTGGGGTGTGGACATGCTCCCGTGTTGCAGTGAAGTGACTCGGTAGGGTTCTTCCATTCCAAGACCAGCCGGAGGGGACATAATCTGCGATGGTCTCTGTGCCGCCAGCCGCAGCGGCCGGGATCAGTCATTTCGCCCGGGCCGGGCCTGGCGCGGTTTTCATCCGGGCAATGAAGCCATGCGTCCGGCCGGAGGCGTCATCATAAAATCCGACCAAGGTGTCGGTGGCGATGCCCGTGACCTGGGTGGTGCCGGGCGCGGCCGCCGGATAATCCACGGTGGTGAATTTTTTGGCCGCAAGGTCGTAAAGAAAACCATGGGAGCCAACCGCATCGAAAAAATGTCCGACGACGGACCCGCCCGAAATGCCGGTGACGCAAGTGCCGAGATTCGACCCTTGGCCGGCGGCCGGGTGGTTGAGCGGCGTGTAGGCAGTGCCGTCATAGATAAAGCCGTAATAGCCGGCGGAACCGTCCTCGTAGTACCCCACAATTTTGCCCCCTTCGATTCCGCAGGCGAAAGTGCCCTTGAAACCCGGCGTGCCGGGACCCTTGACGGCCGTCCGGTAGTCGAGCCGGACAAATGTTTTTGCCGCGAGATTGCAGGCAAATCCGTGCGCATCGTAGTTTTCCTCCCTGAAATATCCCGTGATGCTGCCCTCCGCCGAGAGGCCGGTGAGGTAATTGCCCTGCACGGCCTCAGGATGGTTGAGGGTGGTGAATTGTTTGGTGCGGAGATTGTACAGGAAGCCCTCCTCATCCTCCGCATCCGTCTCCCGGTAGCCAACAATGTTGTCGCCCGAAATGCCGTTGGCGAAGCAGCCCATGTTTGCCAGGTGTCCGGCGGCCGGGTCGGTCAGCGTTGTGAGCGATCTGGCGGCGAGATTGTAGACAAAGGCGTGGGCGACATATTGCGGGTCGCGCCAGTAGCCCACGATGTTGCCGCCGGCAATGCCGTTGGCGTAGGTGCCAAGGGCGCCAGGCGCGTCGAGGGTTTGGAAATCAAAGCCTGCCGATTGCGCACCGGCTGATGCGACGAACCCCGGGAAGGCCGGAAGCAGGACACCGAACAGCAGCGCAAATGCGGGACAGGCACGATGGGGTGTCATGGCGGAAGCAACCGAAGCAAAATGGGGCGGGGGATGCGAATAAATTCTGCGGCCGGCGGGCAGCCCGCGTCATGTGGCCGCCGGCGGTTCCGTCCGGCTGTTTTCAGAGGGGCAAAACTTTCGCTTGCTTTGGCGCAAGGAGACGGCATCAACCGCCTTGCTCGTAGGGGTGTCCTCCGCGGAGGACTGAGATTGCGGTGCGCTCGGCCGCTCGACCCTTTGAACCTGAAACGGATCATACCGGCGAAGGAAACAAGCAAGGTCGCGCCTGTTGCCCGGCCACTGTTTTCGGCTCAGGGGATCCGTTTTGGACCGGGCCTCACCACCATGCGCCTCCTCTCCCGAATCATCCGCCCGGCAACGGGCCTGTTTGAACGGTTTGTGCCCATCCTGGCTGTAACCTCCCTGGTTGCGTCCGCCCAAACGGCCGACAGCCGGCCCGGTGCCGCCCCGGCGGTTCAGTCACCGGCCACAGTCACCCTTCCTCCTTACGCCATCACCAGCCAGACGGCCGGCGACCGGGTCAACCCGCTCTCGCAACCGACTTCCGGCATCCTGGGCGATGGGCGGACCCTGCTCGATACGCCCCGCGCCGCCACCACGCTCACCCCCGATCTCCTCGCCCAGCAAGGGATCACCAGCCTGCCTGACCTTGCGGCCTACGCGCCCTCGACTTACGCCCCGGCAAGCTACGGCCTGCTCACCACGCCAATGATCCGGGGTGACACCGCCGAGACCTACCTCAACGGCCAGCGGCTCAGCTACAGCAACTATGGCTACCTGCCGTCGTTCAATAATGTCGGCTCCGTGGACCTGGTGCGGGGTCCCGGCTCGGCCGTTTTCGGTGCGGGGCAGCAGTTGGGCGGATATGTCAACTACGTCACGAAAGCGCCAAGTTTTGACGGGCCGCATACCATCGTGACCGCCCAGTTGGGCACGTTCGTGCCGGATGGCGGCGCTTACGCCCACGGCTCGGTCCAGATCGACACGACAGCACCGATCAACGACCGCCTGGCCTGGCGCTTCAGCTATGAGGGACAGGGCGGCGACACTTTTTACCAGCGCAACGGCGTAAAGGATGACCGCGAGGATTTTTTTGGCACCCTCACCTGGAAACCCGCCCCCGGACTCCGCATCGAGGCCAACGCGCAGTTCATGTGGCAGGACACGCCCGAGTCCATCGGCGTCAACCGGATCACCCAGGACCTGATCGACCACGGGATTTACCTGTCCGGCAACCCGCTGTCGCCCGTGCCGGTGTCGCTGCCCCGTGACGTGCTGCTCTTTTCCCGGGGCGACTTTTCCAGCGCCACCATTGTTCGCGGACAGGTGATCATCACAAAGGAAGTCTCCCCTGCGCTCACCCTCGTCAACCGCTCCTTGTACGAGCATGTGGACCGGCAGCGGTTCAACGCTTTTGAATACGTCGAGCAGGTCCGGCAGGACACCATGGACAACCGCACCGAGGTGCACTGGAGCTTCGATGCGCTGGGCCGGCCCGGGAAAGTCATCACGGGTGTGGCGCTGCGTTACGAGGGCGTGCACAGCCTGGTGGGTTACAACAATGTCCCGGACCTTGGCATTCCGGGAAACAGCGACGGCGTCGGCGACTATTCGTTTTACGATATCACGGATCCGTCGCGGATTTTCGCCGCCGCGCCGATTACCGGCAGCTCCCACCAAATCGACAACGCCACCAACAGCGACACCGTGGCCAGCCATGTCCTCAATCCGGCGCTCTTCTGGCAGCAGGAGGTCAATGTGACGAAAACCCTCCTGGCCAATGTGGGCTGGCGGGAGGACTTTTACCATGTGACGGCCCATGACCCGATTCCGGCCGGAGCCGGCGGTAGCGGTTTTGCCGATTCACTCAACACCGCCGCATTTTCGCAGGCCTACAGCCTCCTCTGGAAGGCGCAGCCGGCGCTTTCGTTTTATCTTACGCACCAGCGTGTCAGTGCGGCACAGGGCAGCACCACAGGTGGTGGCGTGAATCTGGGCAGCGGGGCAATCGACCCCGAGGATTTTCATAATCAAAGTGTGCTGACTGAAGCCGGGGCGAAAGCTGACCTGCTCGATCACCGGCTTTATGCCAGTGCGGCCGTTTTTCAGCAGGACCGTCATGTGCGGGACCTGGCCGGCAATCTGAACAACATCCGCGTGCGCGGCCTCGAATTGGAGTCGGTCTGGTCGCCCGTCCGGGATTTGAACATCTTTGCCAACGCCACCTGGCAGATGGGCCATTACGTTGATTCCGCACCCTACGAGTCCTCGACGGGCGGCGGCTTTACTCCGGGCGATGCGCCTGCACCCGGCAATTGGGCGCTCACCGGTTTCTCGCATCTGCTGCTCAACGGTGGCCTGCGCCAGCGTTTGGGGAGCGGCCTCGGTTTTGGGTTTGAGGCACAGTGGCAAAGCCGCCAGAACGTCAATATTCCGGTTGCCCCGACCGACCCGCAGCTCGTCATTCCCGCTCAATTGACGCTCAATGCGAGCGTGTTTTACGAAGCCAAGCGTTGGAGCGCGACCATCAACTTTCTCAACCTCACCAACGCCCGCAATTGGATTCATAACGGCGATGCCTACGACGGCGCCGGACTCATCTCGCAATCTCTCCCTTTGCGGGTTGAGGCCCGGGTCACCGTCCGCTTTTAAGGCAAAGGACGAAATCTCTTCTGAGGGTGGACGCGGTCAAAACAAGCCCCGTCTCCCATGGTGGGTCAAAAGCGGCAACCAATCTTGACTGGAGAGGGCCAATCCGGTCAAAGACCTCGTCGAATGAGATTGGTGGGAACTGCCAACTCAGGATTTCAACCCCGAGCGGAAATCCCGCTCAAAAACAAACCGCCGCTTATTTGGCCGCAGCAGCCTTCTCAGTCGCTTTTAAGGCAGTATGCCACTTCTCGATATCGGCCTTAGTGAGGTAGTTTTTGCCGTCGGCGTATTTCTTTGCCTCTTTGGCCAGATCGGGCTCGGCTTTTGCCATCTTGATGATCTCTTCGGTCTGCAGATCCCCGTCGTGATTGGTATCGTAGGTGTTCATCATCGCTTTGATTTTGATATCAGCAGCCGATTTCTTCGGAGTGGTGTCTTTGTTGCCCTGTCCGCCGCCACCCATGCCGCCGCCACCCATGCCGCCGCCACCCATGCCGCCGCC
>CAIXIZ010000344.1 GCA_903919625.1 uncultured Verrucomicrobiota bacterium | reverse complement strand
GCCCCTACTCCAACCAAGCTTCGGGGAATCAGCCCCAATGGGATTGAAACCCAGCCGCCAGGGTGCATCGTACACCCCGACCAACATGGACGCGCCACGCCTGCTGCAATTTTACGTTTCACCGGGCCATAATTTTTTTGGTCACCATGGGCGTGAACCGGGTGCCCATCCGGCGGTGGAGGCACGCGTCGTTCATTGTGTGGCGGGACGCGGGCTCGAGGGGGATCGTTTTTTTGCCCATGATCCCGGACACAAAGGACAGATCACCTTTTTCGCCTCCGAAGTTTATGACGACCTGTGTGCAACCCTGGGAGTCCACGACCGCCCTCCGGCGGTCTTCCGGCGCAATGTCATCACGCGGGGGATCGACCTGGATACCCTCATCGGAACGGAATTCACCGTGCAAGGGGTGCGTTTTTCTGGCGTGGCCGAATGCAAGCCCTGCCATTGGATGAACGCGGTCTTTCACCCCGAGGCCGAGGAACGGCTGAAAGGCCGGGGCGGTCTGCGGGCAAAAATTCTGTCAGACGGCGAGCTGACCCTGGGGCCCGCGCAACTTGAAGTTCTGCTGGCCGCGCGCCAGAGTTAGCCTTTATTCGCTTTGGGTTTAATTCCATGAAACCTGCTTCGAATTGGTTGATAGTAACATACCGGGCTCAATTGATTGCCGAATCGCGACTCTTCCGAAGCGGACATCACAGCAGGAACTCACAATAATCGGCCTGACCCCATTGGAGGGGGTTAATCGCTGGGGGATTGTGCCGATACGCGCTACCTGGAGTTCCCCATGTCCGACCATTTTACAATCAACGGTATCTCAAGCGCCGCCGAGCAGTATCAGGCCATTTTGGCTGAGCGGCGGGCGATGCGCTTGGTCGAACTGGAGGAATTCCGGCGCAAAAATACCCGCCTTAAGGCGTATCAGGGTCCGCCCGATCCGGAGGATGCATCCGACACCGCAACCGGTGAAAATGCCGGCCAGAATCCCGAAGAGCAACCACCCTCTGAGTCCGAGCCTGATTCGACCAAATACTTCGCGTAAGCGACCGAGGGCAGACGCCGTTTCGATGGGTTTGCCTGCTTGGAATTATGATGGGGTGGGGCGGATGAATGTTGCCTGAAGCGGCTGCGCCGAGACTGCGGTAGTGGATCAGTTTGGAAATTGTAGGTCGGGGTTTATCCCCGACACGTCGGGCGTGAAGCCCGACCGACAAGGGCAACGGCAAACTGCCGCACTACTGAGACTGCTCTGCCGTTGACAATTCCCGACCAAAGAGAAGCGTGCGTCCGTTGCGCCTCACCCCTTTTCTCCCATGAGCAAATTCAACTTGAACATCAACGGCGCAACCCGCCCGGTGGACGTGGCCGACACCACGCCGTTGCTATGGGCGCTGCGTGACACGCTCGGTCTGGTCGGCACCAAATTCGGCTGCGGTATCGGCGAGTGCGGCGCCTGCACCGTCCATCTCGACGGGGCTCCGGCAAAATCATGCAGCGTTACGGTCAAGGAGGCCGCGGCCATGAAGATCACCACCATCGAGGGCCTGGCGACCAACGGCAAACTCACCGCCTTGCAGCAGGCCTGGTGCGACCTCGATGTGGCGCAATGTGGCTACTGCCAGGGCGGCCAGCTGATGTGCGCGACCGCGCTGCTCGCGGCCAAACCGAAACCGACCGATGCCGAGATCGACAACGCGATGGGCAACATCTGCCGTTGCGCAACCTATACCCGGATCCGCGCCGCCATCCATCACGCCGCCGGCAGCCCGGCCTGATTCCTCCCACCCTTCCACATTTTCTCCCCTTTTTGCCATGAGCGCCTCTCCCTCTTCCCCCGCCCTGTCGCTTGACCGCCGGGCCTTTTTGAAAGTCGGCGCCTTGGCGGGCGGCGGCCTGCTCGTCGGCACCTGGCTCCGTTTTGGTGGCGCGTCGGCTTTGGCGCAAACCGCCCCGGCCACCGCCGCCAATTTTTCCCCCAACGCCTTTATCACCATCTCGCCCAGTG
>CAIXIZ010000343.1 GCA_903919625.1 uncultured Verrucomicrobiota bacterium | reverse complement strand
GGCTTTTGAGACCGTACGCCTTCCTGCCTTTCGCACCAGAAAAGTGTAACCTATTAGGTTACACTTTCTCAGAAGACCCTCCGCCAGCGTAGTCGGGGTTTGACCAGTTCACCCAACGGAACGGCTACAGTTCAATTTAAACCGCTCTAGCGCCACACCGCTGCCAGGAGGCCGAGCGCGAAGAGCAGGGCCAGGGCGGCGAGAGCCAGTTTTTCGCGGTGGTTCAGGCGGAAAATCATGGCGGCGCCGTCAGCCCGAGCGGCTTCAGGCGGGTAAAGAGCTCGCTGAGCAGCGGTTCAGCGGAAATTTGCGCCCATGGGCGGTTGCTCGAGACCCGGACGAAGAGCTGGTCGCCCGACGCCGTGAAACCGTTTCGCCACACGAGGCCGAGCAGTTCGCGGGGCGAAAGCGGATTGATCTGCCGGATCGGCCGGCCGGCATTCAGGTGCCAGTACCAGGTGTGCTGCGGGAAACCGTTGGGATCCTTGAACAGCAGGTAGGTCGGCGCGGGCAAGGCGTGCCCGGCAATCGTTAGTGACACCATGCGGGTGGTGGTGGGCTGTTGCACCCATCCGGTGCCGGGCCAGCACGCCTCGGGGGTGTGGGACTCGACCAGGCTCACGGGGACAGCGCCAGCCGGCCACCATGCCAGATAGACGGTGATCTGCACCAGCCCGTCAGCCGTCTGGCGCACATAGTCGCGCTGGAGGAGGTGATCGGTCTCGAGACTCGAGGTGAACGGGCGCAGATTGGCCCGGATCACCTGCCAGCCGGCCGGGGGCGCGGGCAAAAGTTGCTCAAGATCGGGCGCGTCGGCCGGTGAGACGGTCCGCTGCGGGGCATGGGTGTTGAAAGCGAACACCGCCACCAAGGCGGCCGCCAGCGCCAGTCCGCCTGGCAGCAGCCACCGGCCCCGGTCCGGCGCCGGAGTGGCGGCCGTTTCGGCGGCCGGTGGTGCGGCCGGCACACGGTTTTCGAGCCATAGCGCCAGACCGCCAAGCATCGCTGCGGTCACTCCGAGGACGGCAAAGCCAGTCAGGTCATGCCATGCCCCGGCAATGTCCACGCCGGAATTCGCGAGCAGGGTGAGGGTGAGCGAACGCACGATGTTCATCGTCAGGGCCAGCGGGGCCGCCAGCGCCAGCAGGAGCAGGCGCGCGGCGGGCCGGCGCACCAGGGTCGCGGAAAAAAAGATCCCCGCCACGACGCAGGCCACCAGGCTGCGCACGCCACTGCAGGCCTCCTCGATGCCAACCGAGGTTTTGGCGAGGGTGATGACATTGCCCGTCTGGACCGCCGGCACGACGAGCAGATGGAGCGCGTGCAGCACCACCCCGGTCACCCACAGTTGGAGCGAGCCGGTGAGCCGCGTGTAGGTGCCGGGCGGAATCGGTGCACTGAGCGGCCAAAGCAGGAGGGCGGCCAGCGCGGGCCAGTTGAACGGGACGGCCCGCACCCGTTCATCTGCGAGCCTGAGCAGGGCCGCGAACAGCAGGGCGGTCAGCGCGGCGGCGAGCATAAAACCCACTAGGGCGTGCGACCAGCC
>CAIXIZ010000342.1 GCA_903919625.1 uncultured Verrucomicrobiota bacterium | reverse complement strand
TGTCAGCAACAGCGATCCCGGCAAAAGCCTGACCGGCCTCCCGGGTCCCGGTCACAACGCCTGGATGATGACTTCGTCCGCCCTGGTGCTCTTCATGACGCTGCCCGGCCTCGCGCTTTTCTATGGCGGCCTGGTCCGCCGCAAGAACGTCCTCTCGGTGCTGGCCCAGTGCCTCGGCCTCGCCGGGCTCGTCACCATTCTCTGGTGGGCGTTTGGCTACAGCTACGTGTTTGCCGGCGGTGCCGGTGCCGGTTCGGTCATTGGCGATTTCGCCAAAAACGCCTTTCTCCACGGCGTGGATTCCAAACCCAACGGTGATTACAGCTACTGGGTCTCCCAAAATGTCTTCGCCATGTATCAGCTGATGTTTGCCATCATCACGCCCGCGCTCATCGTTGGTGCCATTGCCGAACGCATGAAATTTTCGGCGATCATCCTCTTCGTCGCGCTCTGGATGCTCGTGGTCTATTTCCCCCTGGCCCATATGATCTGGGGCATCAAGGGGCTGATGAACGGGGTCTGGAACCCGGACGCCTCCATCAAGGCCATCGATTTTGCCGGCGGCACGGTCGTCCACATGAGTTCCGGCTGGTCCGCGCTTGTCCTCTGCGTGATCCTCGGACCGCGCCTCGGTTTCGGACGGGAAAAGATGACCCCGCACAGCATGGTGCTCTGCATGGTCGGCACGGGCATGCTCTGGGTCGGCTGGTATGGCTTCAACGCCGGCTCGGCGGTCGCTGCTGACGGCGTGGCCTCCAACGCCTTCATGACCACGACGCTCGCCACCGCCGTCGCCTGCTTCAGCTGGGGGGTGATTGAGCACCTCCACCGCGGACATGCCTCCATCCTGGGCTACTGTTCCGGCGCGGTGGCCGGCCTGGTGGTCATCACTCCCGCCTGCGGTTTCGTCGATGCCACCGGGGCGGTCACCATCGGGGTTCTCGCCGCGGTCGTGCCCTACATCTTCGTCACCTTCGTCAAGGCCAGGTTCGGCTATGACGACGCCCTCGACACCTTCGGCGTCCACGCCATCGGCGGCACGATGGGCGCACTGCTCACCGGCTTTCTCGCCACCGGCACCGTCAACCCCAATCTGACGGACGGCAACGCTGCCGCCAAGGCCAACGGCCTGGCCAGGCTGGTCAGCGACGGCGGCCTCTGGCTTGAACAGCTCAAGGCGGTCGGCCTCACCTTGGTTTTGGCTATTGTCGGCACCATGATCATCGCCTATGTTGTCAAGGCCACCATCGGGCTTCGGCCCACGGAGGAGGTCGAGCGCCAAGGTCTCGACATCAACGAACACGGCGAAGAGGGCTACGTCCTCTGACCCCCAACCCTTAACCCACCGACCCTATGAAACTCATCATCGCCATCATCAAACCCTTCAAACTCGACGAAGTCAAAGAGGCGCTGGCCGCCGCCGGCGTGGAGGGCATGACCGTCACCGAGGTCAAAGGCTTCGGCCGGCAAAAAGGCCACACCGAAATCTACCGCGGCAGCGAATACACCGTGGACTTCCTGCCCAAGGTCAAAATCGAGCTTGCCGTCGCCGATGAAACCGCCGCCAAGGCTGTCGCCGCGATCACCGCTGCCGGCAAAACCGGCAAAATTGGCGATGGCAAGATCTTCGTCCTGCCGCTCGACGATGTCATCCGGATCCGCACGGAGGAACGCGGCGAAACCGCGATCTGAAGACGGTTCGGCTGGTGGTTTCCTTTGGGGAACGGTGTCCCGCCGACACCGGCCTTTTTCTGTCCCCGGTCACCCCGCCACTTCCACCACCACGGCAGTGAGGTTGTCCCGGCCGGACTGCGCCAGGGCGGCCTCGATCAGCCGGGCTGCGGTGGTTGGCGCCGCGCCATCGCTCCCAGGTTCGCGGATGATCTCTTCCAGCCGGTGATCCCACAGGCCGTCCACCAGGCCGTCGGTGCACAGGAGAAAGCGGTCGCCGGGCTGGTGCGCGACCACCCCAAATTGTGGATCGAGCAGCTGCTGGCCTGCACCGAGGACCTGGTTGAGCGCGTTGCGACGGGGATGCTCGCGCGCCTCGCGCTCGTTGACCTGGCCGTTGCGCCGCAGCCAGCCCACGTGGGTGTGGTCGTGGGTGAGCTGCTGCCTGCCGCCTGCAGCCGGCAGGTGATAGATTCGGCTGTCCCCGACGTGGGCAAACGCCATCTGTCCCGGGGTGAACCAGGCCAGGCTGAGCGTCGCCCCCATGTCGGCACATTCCTCGTAGGACTGGCCGAGCTGGAGCAGATCATGATGGATGGCGGCGAACAGCTCACCGAGTGCCTCGTCTGGCCCGGCCCCCGCACGCCGGAAACCGCGGGGCAGCAGGCGCGTGATGCGGTCCACTGCGATCCGGCTGGCAAACTCGCCCGCCCGCGCGCCGCCCATTCCATCACTGACCGCAAATACCAGATCATGCATGGCCAGCGAGGCGCGTCCGGTTTTCCCCAGATGAATGATGTCATGCCGGTCAAATGCCAGCCCGAGAAAGGCATCTTCATTGTTGGGCCGCACCCGGCCGCAATGCGTGAGACCCGACCAGGCAAGCTCGGCGGGCAGCGGCGTCAGGGTGGCGGGGGAAAGAGGTGGATGGGGCGGCGCTTTCATGGTCTCAGTGTGATCTCGCCCGCGCCATCGCCGGTATCGAGCAGGGTGGCAAACTCGAAATCGATGACGCAAAACTGCCCGTCGGTGACCCGGTAGGTGATGTTGCGCAACTCCCGGTCCTCGTGCCGCACCCCATATTTTTCCAATTCGGCAAACAGCGCCAGCTGCCTTACCGGCGCGAGCTGTTCGACCAACCGCCCGCAGTTGGTGGTAACGATCTTCAGCTCCTCCGGCATAACTTCGAGCAACCGGGGCACAAAATCACACCCCTTCGCCTCCAAATGTCGCAGTACCCTCACCTCGTGCTCAAACCGCTCCCGTGCCCGGTGGCCCCGGAACATCTTGTGCACCCGCCCGTCGTAGCCTATGCGAACCAGGGCGCGGACGGTATCTTTGACCTCTTGCATGTTACGGTGATCCGGCAACATCCGCCAGCCCAGGCCCGCTGGCAAGTCGGCTTTTTGCAAATCCCACGCAGGCGATGCAGAAAAATAATTCATTCGAAACCAAGTTTCGGTTGCCTCTGGCACGTCAGGTGCTTTTTTCGGAGGTTCTTACTGCCACCCCGCCGGTTTCGGCGTCGGACCGGCTCTCATCTCAACCCAAACCCGTCACTCGACCCAACCGCTCGCTCCCATGGCCAAATACAAATTGGAATACATCTGGCTGGACGGCTACAAGCCGCTCGCCAGTCTCCGCAGCAAGACCCAGATCAAAGAGTTCGCCAGCTTCCCGAAGCTGGCCGAGCTGCCCATCTGGGGCTTCGACGGCAGTTCAACCCAGCAGGCCGAGGGCAAAAGCTCCGACTGCAAGCTGCATCCGGTCGCGGTCTACCCGGACAGCACCCGTAAGCACGGCGTGCTCGTCATGTGCGAGGTGATGATGCCCGATGACAAGACGCCCCACCCGTCCAACTCCCGCGCCACCATCCCGGATGATCCGGACACCTGGTTCGGCTTCGAGCAGGAATACTTCTTCTTCAAGAACGGCGCCCCGCTGGGCTTCCCGCCAGACGGGTTCCCCGCGCCCCAGG
>CAIXIZ010000341.1 GCA_903919625.1 uncultured Verrucomicrobiota bacterium | reverse complement strand
TCAGGCGGTCGAGCACCGCCGCGAGTTTGCGCCGCCGCTCATCAGCCTGGGCAAACATCTCCAGCTGGCCTGCCGCCGCTTCCACGCCGGAAAATCGCACGCTCACCAGCCGCAATGGCCGCCGCTCCCGCCAGGCCGCCCGCAGCAGCGGCGCCACCAGGGGATAAAAGGGCGCCTCCAAATCGGTTGCCGCCTCCAGGCTGCGTGCGTGCGATTCCTGGGCAAAATCAGGGTAGCGCACCTTGACCGTCATCGTCCGGACGCGTTTCCCATCGTCCCGGATGGCAGGCAGCAAGGCATCGATCATCCGTTTGGCCACCCGTTCAATTTCCGCAAAGTCATGGATGTCCACCGCAAAGGTCTCCTGCTGCGAGTAACTTTTTGCATCCTCGTGCCCGGTCTCGACGGGGCGGTGGTCTTCGCCTCGCGCCATGGCCTGCAGCTCCCGCCAGCCATTGCCAAAGGCCACGCGCAACTCATCTTCGCTCCGCGTCAACATGTCACGGATGAGCACGATGCCCTGGGCCGCCAGCGCCGCCTCGGTTTTCCCACCGACCCCGGGCAGTTTGCCCACGCTGAGCGGGGCGAGAAATTCCGCCTCCGTTCCCGGCGGCACCACCACGAAACCACGCGGTTTCCGCAGCTTCGAGGCGATCTGGGCCACGAGTTTGTTGGCCGCGAGCCCGAACGACACCGTGATCTGCAGTTCATCCCAGATTTTCTGCTGCAGCCCGCGCACCGCCCGCTCGACCTCCGCTGGCGTCTTGAACCCGCAGGGCCCCAGATCGAGATAGCCTTCATCAATCGAGTTACGCTGCACGACCGGGGTGAGGGTCTCACATATGTCAAACATCCGCTGGGACACCTCGCCATAGCCGCCCTGCCCGTGCGAGACCAGGATCAGGTCCGGGCAAAGTTTGAGCGCCCTGGCCGTCGGCATCGGCGTATACACGCCGCAGGCCCGCGCTTCGTAGCTGGCCGAGGCGATTATCCCCCGCTCGCGCCCGCCCACCGCCACCTTCTTGCCGCGCAACGCCGGGTCGCGGGCCTGCTCCACTGCCACGAAAAACGCGTCGGCGTCAAGATGGACAATGGTGGGCAACGGCAGGGCCATGCCGGGAAATATGAACGCTCACCCGCTCCACTCCATTGAAATCGGAGAAGTATCCCCGGAGCAAGCTCCCGGTCATTGCAGACAGTTGTAACAAGGGGCGGTGCTGGTCGCCGCCCTCCGATCCGGGCGTCGTCCAGCAACGCCCCTACTCCAACCAAGCCGAAGTTTTATCCATTCTGTCATTTTCCCTCCATCATCCGCCTTCCTCGCCCTGCAGGCGGAAGCATGACCACGTGCCAGCGGGACCGGGAAATTGCAGCGGAGAAATTCGGACGACAGCCGGCGCCGGGTGTGATAGGGTGTCAGCCATGCGGATGACCAATGCCAAAATGCTGGACCGGGTGCTCGCCAGCGACGCGGGCTGCAACGGGCGCTTTTTCTTCGGCGTGACGACAACCGGCATCTACTGCCTGCCCGCGTGCAAGGCAAAAAAGCCCCTGGCCCGGCACATCCGCTTCTTCCCGACCGCCGAGGCTGCGCGGGCCGCCGGACTGCGCGCGTGCAAAAAATGCCACCCCGACGACTTCGCGCGCGGGGCCGACCCGGTGCTGGAAACCATTGAGGCCCTGGTTTCCGAAATACGTGCCCGACCGGCGGAATTCTCTGATACCGCCGACATCGTCCGGCGGTCGGGTTTCGGAGCGACACGACTGTTTGTACTGTTCCGCCAGCACTACCATACCCCGCCCGCCGACCTGCTGTTACGCGCAATGCTT
>CAIXIZ010000340.1 GCA_903919625.1 uncultured Verrucomicrobiota bacterium | reverse complement strand
CTGATGGAAAAATACCTTACCGCGGCCCAGACCATCGTGGACCAGGTGGTGCCGAAGGTCACCAAGGTGCCGGCGCTGCAGGTGGCCAATGTCGGCGATTTCCAGTACCCGGACGGCACGCCGACTTACGGCACGATCATTCGCGCCTCTGGCCTCGGCGCCAGCGGCATTCCGGCCATCGCGTTCTCCTACCTGGAGGCGGCGTCCGTCAGCCATGCGTTTGAGGTCAGCCACGCTGGCGACTACCATGTGGTGCTCGAACAAAATCTGCGGGGGGACTTTGTCTTCACCACCCAGCGCTGCGTGGTGACGGTGACGGTGGACGGCAAGCAGGTCTCCCAGAAGAACTATGGCTGGGCCGGCAACGATGACCTTGACGACACCTATAACGTCCATTGGGAGCCCGGCCGCCACACGATCAGCGTCTCGCTCGATCCGGTGCTGCCGCTTCAGTCCAAAGGCCGGGCCAAGGACGACAATGTGTACAACCTCAAAAAGGTGCGCTTGGAAGGGCCGCTCGATCCAGCCCAATGGATTCACCCGCCCAATTATACGCGCTTTTTCAGCCGGGAGGCGCCGCCGGCTAACTCGGCCCAGCGCCGCAACTATGCCAGGGAACTGCTCGGCGCCTTTGCCACCAAGGCGTTCCGCCGTCCGGTGCCGGCAGACAGCCTGAAGCTGCTGACCGACATTGCCGAAAAGGTTTACACCGTCCCGGGCAATACCTTTGAAACCGGCATCGCCCACGCGATGGTGGCCGTGCTGGCCTCGCCCCGTTTTCTCTTCCGCGTGGAACAACCGGCCCCCGCCGCCAAAACCAGCGCGCCCTTTGCCAATGTGGATGAGTATTCCCTGGCCTCACGCCTTTCCTACTTTCTCTGGTCGACCATGCCGGACGACGAATTGTTCAAACTCGCCGCCGCCGGCCAGTTGCGCCCAAACCTCGCGGCCCAGGTGAAGCGCCTGCTGGCCGACCCGCGCTCCTCTGCCTTTGTCGAGAATTTCACCGGCCAGTGGCTGCAAACCCGCCTCGTCACCACGGTGCCGCTGAACCCGCACGAAATCCTCCTGCGCCAGGGGGTGGACGTCCGTCCCCAGCTGTCCGACGAGATGCGCGCCGCGATGAAAGCCGAACCGGAAAAATACTTTGAGTATGTGGTGCGCGAAGACCGCAGCGTGGACGAATTTCTTTCCAGCAATTACACTTTCTTCAACGACACCCTCGCCAGCTTCTTCGACTTCGGTGGCATCACGGGATCGGAATTCCGCAAGGTCACCCTGCCCCCCGGCGACTCGCGCGGCGGGCTGATCACCATGGGCAGTGTCCTGATGGTCACTTCCAACCCCACCCGCACCTCCCCCGTCAAACGGGGCAAATGGATGCTCGAAAACATTCTCGGATCCCCCACCGCACCGCCCCCGCCCAACGTTCCGGCCCTTGAGGATTCAACCACGAAAATTTCCACCCACGTGCCAACCTTGCGGGAAACGCTCGCCGTCCACCGCCAGGACGCCCTTTGTGCGTCGTGTCACGACCGGATGGACCCGCTTGGTCTCGCCCTGGAGAGCTTCAGCGCCCTTGGGTTGGCGCGCCAGCAGGACATGGGGCAGCCCATCGACCCCTCCGGGAAACTGGCCACCGGGGAAACCTTTGCGGATATCCGCAACCTCAAGCAGATCCTTGTCACCCGG
>CAIXIZ010000339.1 GCA_903919625.1 uncultured Verrucomicrobiota bacterium | reverse complement strand
TCCTATACGGAGACTGGCGGCATCAACCATTTCGACGGCAGCAACCTGCCTTCCGAGGCATCCATCAACCGGCTGGCCGCCGACCTGATGCATCTGCTGTTTCCCGGCTTCTTCGAACCGAAGCCTGTCGCCCGGAAACAAGTTGCCGCGCTCACCACCCGCCGGCTCGTCGCCATCCGCCGCCGGCTCGCGGCCGACATCGAAAAAGCCCTGCGTTTCGCCCACCAGGAATCCGCCCCCAAAGAGCGTGCCGCCGAACTCGCCATGGGGCTGCTCGGCCGACTGCCCGCGCTCCGCGCCCTCATCCAAACCGACGTGCAGGCCGCCTATGCCGGGGATCCGGCCGCCCGCAGCACCGAGGAAATCATCCTCGCCTACCCTTGCGTGCTCGTGATTTCGCTCCAACGCCTCGCCCACGAACTCCACCGCCTGGGAGTGCCGCTGCTGCCCCGCATGCTCACTGAATACGGCCATGAACGCACCGGCGCGGACATCCATCCGGGCGCGGAGATTGGCAGCCATTTCTTCATCGACCACTGCACCGGGGTGGTCATTGGCGAGACGGCGGTCATCGGCAGCCATGTGAAGCTTTACCAAGGGGTCACGTTGGGCGCAAAATCCTTCGAGGTGGACCAGGCGGGCAACCCGGTGAAAGGCGTGAAACGCCACCCTGACATTGGCGACCATGTCACCATCTACGCGCACGCCACCATCCTCGGTGGCGAAACCCGCATTGGCGGGCACTCGGTCATCGGCGGGAACGTCTGGCTGCTCGAGTCCGTCCCTCCGCACAGCATCGCCTATTACAAAGGCGACGACCTGGTCATCCGTGCCCGCCAAAAAAAGGAAACGCTCTTCGGCGAGGCTGGCGACTGGAGCATCTGAGGTCCGGACAATTGGCTGTTGGCCATTGGTTAATGCTCCAAGGCTGCAACCGGACGGAGCGGCGCTACGTGCCGCCATATGCCCATGCGCGGCTATCATTAACAAAAATGGAAATTCAGCCCTTCCGCTGCCGGTCCGCCAGCGCCCATGCGATATCCCGGGCGAAGAACGGTCCGCGAAAGATCATCCCCGTATAGACCTGCACGAGGGTCGCGCCAGCGTCGAGTTTCTCGGCGGCGCTCGTGCTATCGGTGATGCCGCCGACGCCGATGATCGGCAGCCGCCCACCGGTCGCACGCGCAATATAGCCGATGATTTCCGTCGACCGTTGGCGGACCGGCGCACCGCTGAGGCCACCGGCCTGGTTGACCGTCGAAAAAAACCCGGGCCGGGCGAGCGTGGTGTTCGTGGCGATGATCCCATCGAGCGCAAACTCCGCAATGACCCCGAGGACGGCGTCGATCTGCGGCCAAGCCAGGTCAGGCGCGATTTTCAACAGCATGGGCACCCCGCGGCCACCTGGTGCGGCGGCGCGGGCGCGGCGGGCGGCCGTGATCGCGCCGAGCAGCTCCCGCAGCGGTTTTTCATCCTGCAGCGTGCGCAGGCCGGGCGTATTGGGGCTGGAGACATTGAGCACGATGTAGTCGGCGTGATCGGCCAGCTGGGCGAAACTCTCCAGGTAGTCGGCGACCGCCGCTTCGGGAGCCGCGACCTTGGATTTGCCCAGATTGATCCCCAGGGGGATGCGCCGCCGGCCCGGTCCGGGCAGCCGCGCCAGCCGGGAGGCCACGGCGGCGGCCCCGTCGTTGTTGAAACCCATCCGGTTGATGACCGCCTCCTGGGCCGGATAGCGGAACATCCGCGGCCGGTCATTGCCCGGCTGGGGGAGGGCGGTCACTGTGCCGGCCTCAACGTGGCCGAAGCCAAGCGCCGCCGCCGCCG
>CAIXIZ010000338.1 GCA_903919625.1 uncultured Verrucomicrobiota bacterium | reverse complement strand
GCGCATCCCCGTGGGGGAGGCCGGGTCGGGCCGGATTTCACGGCCATCGTAAAAGATCCAGCCCCCGCCGGTGATGCGTTCCGCCTCGCCGGCGAGCAACCGGGAAACCTCCTGTCCTTGCGGGTCGTATTCGACCACCGATACCCCGTAGCCGCGGCCCTTGAACTGGCTGAAGCGGTTGAAAAACCACATCCGTTTGGCCCGGAGATTGGCAAATCCCACCGCCGTGCGCACCCCCACCTGCTCGGGTGAGGCCGTGCTGGTCTCATGCCGGTAGATCAGGTTTTGCAAGATCAGGCGGGATTCCTCGACTGACCACGGAATGACGCTGGCGTTCAGCCAGCCCATCAGGCCGCATAACAGCGCGCCAGCCAGCCAGAGGATGCGCGTGATCCGGACCAGCCCCACGCCCGCCGCCCGCAGGGCATTGATCTCGCCGTTGCGGTGCAGCATGCCGAGCGTGTAGAGAAGGGAAAGCAGCATGACCAGGGGCAGCACAAATGAGAGGTAGCCGGGCAGTTTGACCGCATAATATACCGTCACATCGGCAATCCCTGCACGGTTGTCGAGCAGGCGGGTGAGGTCTTCCTTGACGGCGAACAGCAGCAGCAGCCCGAGCATGGCGGCCAGCGCCAAGCCGAAGATTTTCAGCCATTCACGCAGCAGATAACGGTCGAGGAGGTTCAACGGCCTGGAGAAAAGCGTCCGTCTGGACAAAGGCAAAACCCAAACACATGCCCCCGCCCGCTGCCGGGGATTCACGCCCCCTGGCGGCTTGGTTGCGGAGGGCTTGACCTGGTCTGGCTCCGGATTATGATTGGCCGTCGTCCGAGCCATCCTTCCCTTGCCTCCTTCCAACGTGAAATCTGCCCGCCACCGCTAAGGCTTCACTCTTGTCGAGATCATGATTGTCGTGGTCATCATCGGGCTGCTGGCGGCGATGGCCGTGCCGCAATTCCAGAAGGTCCGGGCGGCCGGGCAGGACAAGAGCGTGGTCGGCAACCTGCGCCAGATTTTCGGCGGGGCCAACATCTACTTCACCGAGACCGGCATGACCTCCGCCAACCTGTCCGATATCATGGGCACCGATTCGACCAAATACGTCAAGCCCATCAGCACCGTGGCGGGTGAGACTTACTCCACCACCTTGATCCTTGGCTCATTTATGACCGCCTCCGGGGTGGCCGGGGCACGCACCATCACCTTTGGATTGTGAACCTCCGAGGCCGCCGTGAGGTCAGCGACGGATGGGCCACCCAGTTGCGGGTGGTCTGATGGCCTGCCTTTCGGCGGCGGCGGACGGCCGGGTCAGCCGTGCCCTCTGGCATTTTGCCCTCGCCAGTATGACCGGGGCACCTACCCTGGATGAAGCGCGCCAAAGGCGATCTCGCAGTCCCGGTTTCCAAGTTCGTGTTCAAGCACGGCGAGGGA
Source organism: uncultured Verrucomicrobiota bacterium (assembly GCA_903919625.1). Lineage (GTDB taxonomy): Bacteria > Verrucomicrobiota > Verrucomicrobiia > Opitutales > Opitutaceae > CAIYUN01. The sequence goes on along the minus strand of CAIXIZ010000338.1, from coordinate 4,059 downwards.
TCGAAATGCACACGCTATCGCGTGAGTATCGCCGCAATTAAAAAGGAAGGTGGCTTCGAGGTTGTGCTGCGCGTCGAACGCTTGAGCGCGTCCGAATTTTTTCGTCTATTGCTTGGCCACATGATTATTTACACGATAGTCGGATTTACCCATCCAATGGTTCTGCCAGTCGTGATTCCGCCATTCGTACTCATTAGTGCGATCGGGTTAGCCAATAATTGGAAAAATGTGAATTCGGCGATTGAGGCTTTTGCCCTGCCTTACGCATGAGTCGTGCCCTCCTGGTAACTTTCGGCTGCATAGGCCTTAAAAGCCCCTTTTCGACAGCGAAATTCTTTGGGCTGGTGCGAAAGCCATCCGGTTCGTTTTGGAGGCCAAACACGGGACAAATCTGCACGTCGACGGAAATCCCGAGCACAAGAGGGATTCCCTCAAAAAAACCGGTTCGAATTTTTTTGTGGCGGGGCAAGCGTTGACCGTGACTTTCAGAACCCATTGGCAACTCGTCGCTGATTTCAATTCCGTTCTCACCTCATCCGCCGCTCATGCGGCGAAAAATGGGCAAATCTCAAACTGGCGGAGGAGGAGGGATTCGAACCCCCGGTGAGCTTGCGCCCACGTCTGATTTCAAGTCAGGTGCCTTAAACCACTCAGCCACTCCTCCGGCGCAATCTTGCTTCCCAGCATCGTGCAGCCCCGCCGCCACTCGGCAACGGTAAAAGGCGCCAAGCCCATAATCCCATCCGTTAATTCAGAAGCCAGGAAACGGAGGAATTGCGGAATGTGGAATGCGAAATGCGGAATGCGGAAGTTTTAATTCAGAAGCCAGGGAACCATGAATCGGAGGACGGAGTTTTTAACCTGAGGGGCATGCTGAAATTTGGATTTGGGCGTACGGAATGCTTCAGACACCGCGCTCTGACATCTGACATCTGACTTCTGACATCTGACATCTGACTTCTGACATCTGACTTCTGACCTCTGGCTTCTGACCTCTGGCTTAACTCAGCTTGCCTCCGGCCCCACTCTCCGCCAGACAGGCCCATCCGTCCCGGTCATGCCCTACTTCATCCGCCGCTCTTCCCCGAAGCCCCGCGCCAACCCTCCGCCCATTGACCCCAGCTGGCAGTCGTTTCTCGATGTCGCACCCGTGATGATCTGGATCTGCGACCCCGACGGCCGCCTCCTCCTCGCCAATGCCGCCTGGCAAAAGGCCACCGGACGCACCGCCGCCGACACCTCCCCGGCCATCGTCCAGGAGCTCGTGCATCCTGCGGACCGTGAAAAACTCACCGGCAGCGACACCCCGTTCAACGGCCGCCCTGATTCGTTTGAATACCGGCTCCGTCATGCCGACGGCTCCTTCCGCTGGGTCCAGGAGTGCATCCACCCGTGGCGTTCCCCGACAGGCGACCTGTTTGGCTATATCGGCAGCACCATCGACATCCATGCTCAACGGGAGCACGCGGATGAGCTCGCCCAGATCGCCCTCCACCAGACTTCGCTCACGCACTTCAGCCGCATGGTCATCGAGGAGCGCTCCATCGAGGAAATCAGCCATGAGGCGCTGCGGCTCTTTCGCGAGGACCTGGGGCTGCCCGCCGCCATCCTGCTCCTGAAAACCGAGGACGATGGCCCGATGCGTGCCGTCGCCGGCGAAAACATCTCCCTTTCCGTCCTGCCGCCCTGCATCAGCGCACGGATCCCGGCCAGCTTCATTGTGGACCTGCCCGAAGACGCCGCCGTGTTTCCGCTCGATGCCGGCCGGCTGGGGGAACTCGGCTGGCAGGGCGGCTTCGCCCTCCCGATCGACCGGCATGACCCGCAGGCCGGCTACCTCGTCGCGCTCCACCCTTCCCCCACCGTGGCCGCCCACAGCACGCTCAACCATGCCCGCAACCTCGCCGGCTTGCTGGCCATCGCCCGGGCCCGTCATCTCGCGCAGCACAAACTCGTCGAGACCGAGGCCCGCGCGCTTCAGACCCAGAAGATGGAGGCCGTGGGCATGCTGGCCGGCGGCATCGCGCATGACTTCAACAATCTCCTCACCGCCATCCGCTGCTTCGCCGAGCTCCTGCGCGACGAGCTCAAGGTCGAGTCGCAGACCGCCAAGCTTGACGACATCCTGCATGCCTCCAGCCGCGCCAGCCACCTCGTCCGCCAGCTCCTCGCCTTCAGCCGGCAGGAAATCGCCCGCCCCGAGGACACCGACCTAAACCTCCTCCTCGACGAGCTGCGCGGCTTCATCCGCTCGCTCCTTAGCGAGCACGTACAGCTGATGATCGAGCTCGATGCCCGGCCCGCCTGGTTCCGCGCCGATCGCAAGCAGGTCGAGCAGATCATCTTCAACCTCTGCCTCAACGCCCGCGACGTCATGCCGACCGATGGCAACCTCACGTTGCGCGTCCGGCAGATCACGCTGGAGGCCGCGGCCGACGGCACTCCCCCCGGCCGCTATGTGCAGCTGACCGTCGCCGACACCGGCGCCGGCATCCCGCCGGAAGTGCGTGCCAAGCTTTTCCAGCCGTTTTTCAGCACCAAGGCCAAGGGCCGCGGCACCGGCCTCGGCCTCGCCACCTGCCTCAACATCGCCCAGGCCAACGGCGGCACCATCCGCTACGACACCGAACTGGGCAAAGGCACCGCGTTTCATGTGCTTTTCCCCGAGGCTCCGCCGCATACCCTGTCGTTGGATTTGCAGGACAGCGAGACCCACCGGAAAGGCCATGGCCGCATTCTCCTCGTCGAGGATGACGACCTCGTGCGCTCCGTCACCATCCTGCTGGCCAAATCGCTCGGTTACGAAGTCATCAGCTTTGGCAGCAGTCCCGAGGCGCTGGAACACGCCCGGAACACCCGGCTCGCCGACATCGATGCGCTGGTGACCGATGTGATCATGCCGGGAATCAACGGCCAGAAACTGGCGCAGGAGCTCCTCGAAATCCGCCCCCAGCTCCGGGTGATGTATATGTCCGGCTATGTGGACGACCCGCTCACGCAGCACGCCGTGGCGCAGGATGGCGTCCATTTTCTCGCCAAGCCCTTTTCGGCCGAGGAATTCGCCGCCAAAATCGCCCAAGTCATGCACTGACAGCAGAGATGGCCGACGCCGCCTTCCTCTCCATCCTCCGCTTCCTGGCTTCCCCTTTAACTTTCAGGGTACTTGCCGCCCTCAACCCTCCAATCTTGCCTTTGGCAAATGATTGAATTTAAGCGTTGACCCAGCAAAGAACATTCGTAGGGGTATTACCCTAGTTTATGCGCATGCCTCCATTCCAAGCCGGCCGCTTTTCGGCAGCACTTTTGCTGGCCATCGCTTTGCTTGGGCTGAATCGGCCGGCGCACGCCCAGACTGCAATCACCAACATCACCACGACCGTGGCGACGGAGAGCGGGGGCACTTTCCTCACCGGCAGCCTGTCTTCGGGCACCAGCGCCGCCAGCGCCAGTTTCAGTTCCACCAACAACGATCTGCAGGTCAGCACCTTTAACGCCGGCGGCAACCAGTAACCAAAGGCGAGGCGGCTGAGATGCTGCGCCTCGTCGTCGAGCAACAGGCGGGGATCGTGATTGAAGAGCTGGCCGACGGTACCTGGCAGGCGAGGCAGAAGTGACATCCGCCACGGGTGCCAACCAGCGGCACCCCAGCATATGGCTCACCCCCGCTTTGGCTTCAGCCAGCCTTCGCGGATCATCAGCTCGGCGTTCTGGATGGCGTTGAGCGCGGCCCCTTTCCAGAGGTTGTCGCCGCTCACCCAGAAGGACAGGCCGTTGGCAAAAGCAGTATCCACGCGCAGTCGCCCCACGCCGCACTTTACCTTTTCGGCAAAATCCAGCGGGGTCGGATACTTCTTCTCCGCGGGCTCGTCCACCAGCAACGCGCCGGGAAACGCCGCCACCGCCGCGCGCGCTTCGGCGACACTCACCGGGCGCTCGAACTCCGCGCTGACCGAGATCGAGTGGGCGCGCACGACCGGCACGCGCACGCACGTCGCGGACACCTTGAGGTCGGGCAGGCCCATGATCTTGCGGCTTTCCTGCGCCATCTTGGTCTCTTCG
>CAIXIZ010000337.1 GCA_903919625.1 uncultured Verrucomicrobiota bacterium | reverse complement strand
GGCCGTTGATGGCCCAGCCGGTGGCTTCAAGGAGCGGGCCCAGGTTGCGCTGGCGCAGTTTGATCCACGCGATCAGCATCGAGGGGCCTGAGATGGTGGCGAGCAGTCCGAGCGGCACCAGCAGCATCTGGGAGGAGCTCAGCTTGGCCAGGCCGGTGACCACGGCCCCGACCGCTCCGCCAATTGCGCCAACCGCGACCCCGAGCGCGGCGACCGTGCCGATGTCGATTTTATTGGGCGATTTGCCAGTGCCGGCGGCCAGGGTGGCGGCATCGGCCAGGCGGGCGTTGACATCCGCATCGGCGGCGGCGGCCCGCTTCGCCAGCTGCTCCTCGATCAGGCGGACAAATTTTTTGTAAGGGGCGAAAATTGCCTGCCGGATGCTGATGGGGTTGTCCACAATGCTGGTGATGGTGGCATCCCAGTCGCGACCGGCGCGGTCGTAGAAGACGCCATTGCGGCCGGTGAAGAGGTAGTCGCTTTCGCCCTGGGTGAAGCAGGCGGCGATTTTCATGGTCAACCCGCCCGGCCGGCGGCAGTCGCAATACGCGATATAGGCCTTGCTCATGGCCGCGAGGGGCGCGGGACCGTCCACCCGGAGACAGAACTCGGTGCTGCGGCTGTCGAGAAACAGGGTGCCGGCCTGAAAGATGGCGTAGCGGTCGTGCGAGTAGAAGTCGGCGAAGTTGGTGAAATTATGGAGCAAGGCGCGGAGATCGCGATGGTAGCGCACCAGGCGTTCGACCTCGGTGACGGCCTGGAACGCCGGGGCGAGCGCGGTATCCTGCGCGATGAGCGCCGCGAGCGCCGCCCGGCCGGTGCCGGCGAGAATTTCGCGAATGCGGGCCAGGCCGAGCTTTTCGACGGCCGCCCCGGCCTTGCCACCGAGCCAGGCCTCGCAGGGGGCAAGCCGGGTGTTGAGCATGATCCACTCGGCCTCGCTGAGCGCAGGGCGGGCAGCCCCGAGGAGAGGCGCGACCGCGAGGGCCTGGAAAGTGGCGAGGGCGGCGGCCCACGCCGGATTGACGGCGGCGAGCAGCGGGAGCGGCCGGCCGGGCTCGATCCGGGCCAGCGGAAATCCGGCGATTTCCTCGGCGGAGATTTTCAGATCCTTCGCGGCAAAGGCGAGGTAATCAGATTCGGAGCGGTTCAGCGCCGCGAGCGCCCGGGGGTCGAACGCCCCCAGACGGCAACGTGCAAAATAGTCATCGGCCTTGGCCCGGACGGCCTGAAGTGCGGCGACGGCGGCGGCTGTGCCGGCGCCCAGAATCGCAATCTCGGGCGCGGCATTTCTCTCCGCCCAGGCGAGATGCGCGGCCAGGTCGGCAAAAAAATCCCCGATCTGCACGGAGGTCACGCCCGTCACACCGGTCCGGCCCGCCGTGCCGCCGGTGCAGGCGATGATGTCCTGAATCAGCGCCTGGGTCGCCGCGTCCGCGGTGGCGGTGGGCGGAATGACCCCGGTGCCGCTGAGCGGACTGGCCGCAAAGATTTTGGCGGTATCGGCGGCATCGGCGACCGAAATGGCGTCGGCTGTTGTCTTGCCATGGCTGGCCAGGATCTGCCGGGCGGAGGCCAGGAGGACTTTACCCTCGGGTGAGGCGTCGTGGAGCGCGCTGAGCGGCAGCGTCTCGGCTCCCTGCAGGAGCGTCCCGGCATCACGCAAACGGACGGCGGCCCAGTTGACGGCGGCGAGCAATTCGGGCACCCGGATGCGACCGTCGTGGTCGGTATCGATGAGGCCGAGGGTTTGTTCGTCGAGCTCGAGACCCTTGACGGGGCAGCTCAACGCCACCCAAAGCTTTTGGTCGAGCTCTCCGAGGGCGAGCAGGTCGGCGCCGGATGCGAGCGCCACCTGATCGAGACCGCCGGTGCGATAAAAATTCCAGACATGCATGGAGGAGAACGGGGAACTGGTTAAAAGTTGCCGGAAGGCTGGCAAAGGCGACGCGAAGCGCAAGCCCGGGCGATACGGGACACCGGGCACCTCCCGAGAAGGCCAGTCGGAATTACTGAGGTTTGGAAAATAACCTGACCGCCATTGCAACAGATTCCCGCTTCTCCCGAAGCGGGCCACGAGGAGAACGCAGCCCAAAAGCCCGGGAGCGCCGGGACGGATTTTGCGTCACCCTGTTTTGCCAGACTCAGCATTCGCCCAGCTTTCGTGCAATCAAGACCCAGACAAAAAAGCACCCGCCTCAGCGGGTGCTTTGGTGCCAGGAAATATTCCCTCTTCAAGGGGCGACTGCTTTGGCCGGAGCCGGTGCCGCGGCAGAGGCCGGCCGAACCGCCGGTGGGCGGGCGGCAGGGCCGGCGGAACCGGGTGTGGCAAGATCCACCGCGACGAGATTCATCTGTACCGTCAGCCGGCTGCCATCGGCCGCCGCAGGGCGCTGGCCGCGGCCAGCAGGTTGTCCGGTGACATTGACGGGCTGGACACCTCCACCCCTTCTTCCTCCCCCTCCCGCTGCCTGGGCGCCCCCGGCCCCACCCCCTGGGCCTCCCTGGCCTCCCTGACCACCCTGGCCACCCTGACCGCCGCCACGGCGACCACCACCACCACCCCGGCCCGCACTGGCGGTAAACGTGGCGATGCCAATATAGGGATAATGTTTTTGGATCTCGCGGTAAAAGGTCAGCAAAGTCGCAAGCTCGACGTTTTGGAGGGTGACGGGCAAAGTGGTCACGGTCATCGACCGCAGTTTTTTGGTGGTGGGGTTTGTTCCGATGGTAAGCTGGCCAAGGTCGGGCTGGCTGGGATCTGTCGGAGGGGGAGCCCCTCTGGCTCTAAGCCCGATGGAAGATTGGATGCGATCGACTTCTTCCAAAAGCTTTTTGGCATTATAGTCCATTTTGGGATCAAGCGTTTTGATCAGTGCGTCCTGCTTGGCATTGGTTTCATCACTACGATTGAGCCAGCTGTTTTGATCGGCGATTTTTACGTCCAAGGATTTTGATTCGGCCCGCAAGGCGCCGCTCTGGGCCAACAGATGCGAGGCCCACCAAGCCAGGCAAACAAAGAGGATGCCGATGATCAGGGCTTTTTCGCGGAGGTGTCGGGTGAGAAAATAGTTTTTCATGACATTAGGTGTTCACGGGCAGATAATATAAAAGGGGATCAGGAAGGACTGACGCGGTGGACCGGGCTGGGTTACGCCGGTGGAGGCGATGAGGTGGATGTAGCGGGGGCATCCGGAGTAATTTTCTCCGGCAGGACAGAATCCGGCTTAAAGGTAATGTTGAGCCGGTCGGTCCAGAGCGGAACCCCATCAGCATTGGTGGAATTCTGCTGGGCATTGCCAGACTCCGTCACGGTCGCGATTTCGGGCAAGGCGGTAAGCGCTGTGATGAAACTTTCGGTTTCCGACAACGAGATGGTCCGGATGGTGGCCTGGAGCACGTAGGCATTTGCCGAGTTGATGGTTTGAAAGGCGGCCTGGGTGAAGAGGGTGTTGTCCGGCCGGACTTTGCCCACCAAGTATAACATTTCCATGGGCAACAGCGGATGCGTGGTGCGCTGCGAGATTTCCTTGACCGCGGTGTCGGCGTCCTTGACCAGGTTCACGAGGGGCTCGTTGTTCTTCAGCACCGCCTGCCGCTGGACCAACCCGCTCTGGCTGAAGTGCAACGCGGTCTGGCCGACGGCGCAGAGGACCAGGAGTGCGGCTGACGCGAGCGCCGTGCGCCAGAGCCAGACATCGCGACGCCGGAGACGCGTGCGTTCGGCCATCTCGAACTTGTCGCGAATGTCGAGGATGGCGGCGAGTTCGGCCGGCACTTTCACCTCCTGATCTGCCACGGAGAAGGTGAGGTCGCCGGCATCGTTCATCCGGAGCAGCTCGGCCTGGGACCAGTCCTCAAAGGAGGTGCCGAGCCCGAGACGGTGGAGCAGCTGGTCGCGCGCCGCGGCCCGGTCGCTGTCCGAGAGGTCAGCCGCCAGCGGCTCAATGACGGCCTGCGTCGGCACTCCTAGATCGTCGCTCCAATGCAACACGGTGATGGAGTCTGGAGCGATGCTCAGGCGGACGGTGCCGGCGGCCGCCGGGACGACGAGCGCGATGGCGAGGGCGGGCAGCACAATCTCATCGGCGGGCCAAAGCTGGGTTTCCTCCGCCGGAAAGCGTTTGCGATAGGCCGCAAACACCAGGGCATGGGGTGAGCCGGGCAGCCAATAAAAGCCATGATAAAGCTGGGAGAGCGGGAACGGCGAATTCGTTTCCAGGGCAAGGTCCACCTGCTCGGTCACGGAGGCCTCTTCGGTGATGGGCACGATGCGCGTGAAAAACCGGCTGTTGGGCAGCAATGCCGCATAGCGGGGTTGGGCCGAGAAAAAGGAACGGCCCGGGGCGGGCGTCTCGGGCGCGATGTCGGCGGAGATGTCAACGGGCGCTTCTTCTGTGGTGGTATCGTCTGGTGTGGTCATGGTGAAGAGGGGGGGGCAGGCGGGGTGGTGTCTTGGCCAGTTTGGCTGTCGGTGGAGGATAGCACCACCGGAACGGCCGGGTCGAGATCGCTTTCAGTCAATTCGAGAATGGTAAAAGGATAGCTGATCGACGCGGTTTGAGCGGTGCCGGAGGCGGTCGTGGTGACACTGTTGGAAGCGGTGGCCACCGTCCCCGGGGCAGTGGGCGGGGCGGGTGCGGCCACCACCGTGGCGGTGCCGGCCGCGGCGGCGGTCGTCCCGCCCCCGGCGGCACCCCGGGCGCCCCCGCCCCCCGCGGCCGTCGTGGTGGCAGCGGTCGTGGCGGTGACAACCGCACTCAGGGTAAAAATGGTCTGACCTTGTCGCACGGTGACATTGATGCGCAAAGCGGAAATGTCCACGCCCAGGCCGGGCAAGGACAACGCCCCCGAGGCCCGGGTCGCATCCTGGATGTTGGCGAAATAAGTGAGGGGCGGGTGGGCCGGGCCGGCGGCATAGGGAGTTTTGTCCTCTTGATCCGGACTCTGATCGCCCAGCAGGGCGGCGCGCAGGGGCTGCTGGCCACTGTCGTCGAGCTGGGAGAGGACGGCAATGGTATTGGGATTGCCGGCGTTGACGTTTGGGGTGGTAAAATTGTAGAGGGAAAATGCCTCCTTAAAGCGTTTGCCGATGGTGGTAAGCCGACCGGTCGAATCGTAGAACTGGTCGCGCACGCCCTCGATGGCAGCCACCTCGTCCCACGAGCGCAGGCTGCGGGAAGGGGCATTAAAAGGGAGCGGATCCTGCTGAAAATCGGTCACCGTGGCGACGCCCTGGGTCGTCGGCACATAGTTGGCCTTCATCCAGACGAAAAGACTGTCGGTGAACTGGGCGGCGAGCGTGGGATCGGCATTCCAGTAAGTAAAAAGGTCGAGGACGTTTTGGGGTGTGGCGTTGGGGAGCGACATCTTGCCGCTTTCATCTTCGAATGTCACGGTCACCGACCGGCCCTCGGTGGGGGTGTAGTTGCCCCAGTCCGGGCCCAAGGGGTTGTTCCAGCCTTCGGCGGGACTGCGGAGGGTGCCGTTGACGGCCTTGAAATCGACGAGGACGGCAAGGGTGGTGTCGAGCGCGGAATAAGCCTCGGCGCGCAGGCGGTTGGCACTGGTCTGGCGCGTGGGCAAAATCAGCTCATCGCTGGCCCGCTCGACAAAGGCGAGGAGTGCGGCCGAGGCAAAGACGATCGTGACCAGCACGATCACCAGCACGGAGGCAGTTTGCGGACGGCGGGACATGTTTAGTAGGAGGGCAGCCCTTGGGCCGCGACAGGGAGAGAGACGACGGTCACCTGGCTGAGGTTGCCGTAAGTGAAGGTCAGACGCAGGCGGCTGGGAACCTGGGGCAGATTGCTCGTGGGGTCGATCTGCGGCTGGTCGGTCGTGGTCCATTGCTGCTGGGTTGTGTCGAAATAGTCGTATTGCATCGCGGTCACGAGCGGGGAAATGACGGACTCCCGCGGTGCATCGGTGGCAAAAGTGGTTTCATATTGGGAGTGCCACTGCAGGACCAGCCCCTGCCCATCGCGCACCACCAGCGCACAGGCGACATCGGGCAATGCCCGCGCGGGCCAAGGGAGCAAGCGGCTTTCGGACGGCAGGGTGAAGCTGAGCACCTGGTCGCCAGCGTTGCTGCTGCCGGGAGAGCCGGACTGGACGGTCGGGGTCTGCCAGGACAGGCCGGGGCTGCTGAGCGACCCATAAGGCGGCAGGGTGACCGAGCGCATTTCCCGCTCCATGAACCGTGTGACGTTGCCGACATGGAGGTCGAAGTTGCGCTCATCCCGCCGGGCGCCCCACAGCTCGGCCATCGAGAAGATGAAGGTGTTGAGGGCAATGAGCAGCATTCCCACCATCGCGGAGGCGACAAGGATTTCGAGCAGAGTGAAGCCGCGGCGATTCGTCCTCATTGCGTTTGGTTCGCCGCATTCAAGGCGGTGATCTTTTGCCGCAGGGCATTCTGCAAATCGGTGCGTTGGGCGGGATCCGACCAGCTCGGCCGCAACAGCCGGAAGACCTCGCTCACCGTCGTCGTGTCCTGCTGGGTGGCGGTGGCGGGCGGAGTAATCTGGCAGGTGAACGTGACCGTGAACAAATCCGCCACCTCCGTCGTGGCAATTTCGGCCGTCCAGGTCAGCTGCCGGCCGTCCAAGGTGGCAAACTGGCCTCCCTGCATTGCCTGGGTCGGGTCGGCCTGCGCGAAAAGGGCGGCCCGGGCATACTGCACATCGTGATCGGACTGCAGGGCCTGTTTCGCGTGATCATAGGCCATGATCACATTCATGTAGCCGGTGGCCAATGGAATGACGGCCATGGCAAAAATGGCCATCGCGACAATGACTTCAATGACGGTAAAGGCGCGGCGCATCATTTTAGCCTCCGGTGGTGCCATCGGTCGGTTTGAGCATCGGACCACAGGTCCAGGGGTCGACCTCGATGGGCGGGACGGGACCGGTCGCATTCGCACCGCCGGCAATCTGCGCCTGGAAGGGCGTGCAGGTGCCGTCACCATAGAAGGTGATGTAAGCCATCGTGCCGTCGGCATTCATGGCGTTGTTGGTGGTGGTGGACGCACTGACCAGGCTGGTATTGGTGCTGACCAACGTCGTGCCCGGAAGGAAGCTGAGCTTTGAGCCCTCGGGCAGCTTGATCGGAGGCAGATCGGTGCCATCAGACGCATGCGCCTGCATTTCGTCCGTGCTGTCGTCCACCGTCATCCGGACCTCGCACTCGTTTTGGAGCGCGTAACGGCGCGAGGCCGCGGTCATTTTCCAAAACACCTGAGCCGGCGAATCGGGACCGGGGTTGAGCATCCGGTCCACCCCCGAGATCATCACCCCCGACAGCAGGCCGATCAGGGCCAGCACCATCAATACTTCAAGCAGGGTGAACGCCTGCCGCCCTTGACCGCAATGATGGCGGGCAAAGCCGGGGCGTTCTGCTTGCAGCATGGGCGGTTGCATACATTTCGGGGACAGCAAGGGCGCGGGAGATTATTGCATCCAGTTGCCGATATCGTCTGCCGTGCCTTCCAAGCCGTCGGGGCCAAACGACCAGATATCGTAGGGCTTGGCGATGATGATGGCTCCGGTGCTGGATGTGGTCGGAGGCGTATGGGTCGGGGGATAGGCATACTGATAGGGTTTGCCCCATGGATCAGTAAATTGGGCATTATCAACATACGGCCCCTTCCACGACACGGCATTGGCATTTCCTGAGGGAGCCTGCGCGAGCGCCACAAGTCCTTCGGCAGTAGAGGGGTAATCACCCATGTCCGCCTTATATACCCCCAGGGGCAGCTTCAGTGTGTCCCGCACAAAGGTTTGCGCCGTGCTGACCTTGGCGTTGCCGAAAATTTTGTCCAAGTTGCTGACCGCGAGGCCGACGAGCATGCCGATAATCGCGAGCACAACCAGAATTTCGAGCAAGGTGAACGCGCGCCGCGCGTTGCGAACTGATGGGGAGGAAGGGGTGGGTTTCATGGAAGGTTGGTGTGGATGATGAGATAGACGGCGGAAAGGCGGCGAGGTTGCGCGCAAACTGCATAAGCGCAAGCCGCATCGCAGCGCCGCCCGCCGCGCTGGTGCCCCCGCCCGGACTTGAACCGGGATCAGCGGTTTAGGAAGCGGGATAAGATTTTCCTAAGTAGGAGCAGCTTAGGCTATTGCTTGGATAACATGTATTTGGGGCGGTTTTGGGGCGGTTTTTTCTTTCGTTTTTGACGTGGATAAGACAGAAAGATACCATGGCGCGACCGAGCCTCCAGTCATACTCCGAGCAGGACAAGCCCTACTCGTACGCCGTTTACTTCGACGGTGAGGACGGCAAGCGACTCCGCCGTAAATTTCTCACCCGAAAATCTGCGCGTGATTTTCAGATCGATAAGGAGGTTGAATACGAGAATTTGGGGCGAACCATCGCCGTAGCCCTCAACGAGGATTTCAAGCGCGATGCTCACAAGGCGAGCCAACTTCTCGAAGGATTCGACAACGCGACCTTGGAGGCCGCAGCGGAGCACTACCGCAGGCACCTGCTGGCGACTTCGCGGAGCGGTCGAATCAGCGATTTGGTTGAGGAATTCATCAACACCAAGAAACAACTGGGACGAACAGCGCATCACGTTTCGGATTTGCAGAGTCGGCTCAGGCGTTTTGCGGGTAAATTTGGCGAGCAATATGCCACGGAAGTCCGCACCCCAGAAATCGAAGATTGGCTGCTGGGCTTACCCGGTATCAGCAACGCGACGAAAAATCATTATCGCAGTAAATTAGGCAGCTTCTTCGCTTGGTGCCTTCGTAAGGGGAAGTGCTCCGTCAATCCTATGGCGGCCATTGACCGGGTCGATCAGCCGCCGACAGTCTGTGAAATTTACTCATCCCGGGAGCTAATACCAATAGCCCGTAGCTTTTACAGTTGTAATGTGACGGGAAGGGTGCAGGTTCGGGTGATGGCACGGCAATTACCACCCCTTGGGGCAGAACTGGTGAAAGCAATCGAAGCCGCGTG
>CAIXIZ010000336.1 GCA_903919625.1 uncultured Verrucomicrobiota bacterium | reverse complement strand
GCGGACGGCAGCTCCATCCAGTTCCGCAGGCTCCGGGGCGGCACGAACTGATCGAGATGCTGTCCGTCCTGGGCCAGCACGGCGTCATAAAAACTGTCGCGGCCCATCCGTCGGCTGATGATCTGGCTGACGAGCACCCCGATCATCAGAACCGGAACCAACGGAAATTCATGCGTCATCTCGAACACGATGAGGATGCCGGTAACCGGTGCGCGCAACACCGCCCCCAAACACGCGCTCATCCCGACAACGGCCAGCGCCACCTGGTCGGCGTGACTGACCGGGTAGACGAGATTGACGGCCCCGGCGATGCTGGCGCCGGTCATGGCCCCGAAGAAAAGCGTGGGGGAAAAAACCCCACCCGCCCCGCCGAGACCGTAACAGAGCGCCGTTGCCGCCAGCTTGCCGACCAGCAGCACGGCGGCGATCTGCCAGAGCAAACGACCGTCGAGCGCCAGCGAAAGGTCATCGTAGCCCAGGCTAAACACTCCCAGCCGGCCGGTGAAAACAAACACCGTTGCCCCGATGGCCCAAACCCCGATGCCGCCGAGCATGACCCGGCTCCACGCGGGCAGCCGGTGCGGTCGCTTGTTATAGGCCCGGGCGCCAAGGGAAAGTTTTTGAAACCAGCATCCGGCCACGGCGGCCAAAGCGGCCACCGGCGGGGTGAGCAAATAGCCCAGCCAATGGGGAGCCCCCTGACCGTGCAGCGTAAAGGCGGGCTGAGCGCCCAGCAGACCATGCGCGACGAGCGCTCCCAGCACGGCGGCCAGCAGCACGCTGCCCAGCATCCGGCTGTTGAGGTCACCGATTATTTCCTCCAGCACGAAGGTCACCGCGGCGAGCGGAGTGTTGAAGGCCGCCGCAAGACCGGCCGCCGCGCCCGCCGCGGAGGCGGTGCGGCGCTCATTTTTGGCCGTGCCGAGATAGCCCGACAGATGCGAGGCGACTCCGCTGGCAAGCTGCACCGAAGGACCTTCGCGACCGAGACTGCTGCCGCCACCCACACTAAGTGTACCGCCGATGAACTTCACCCAAATGACCCGCCAGGGCATATAGCCAAAATCTTTCCAAAAGGCCATTTTCAGCTGCGGGATGCCACTGCCGGTCGCTTCAGGACAAAAACGCGTCAGCAACCAGCCGGCGGCCGCCGCTGTGCCGGCCACCGTCACAAAGCTGCCCACGATAAAGGTGCTGCGGGAACGCTGCGCCAGCGCCTCAAGTCCGTGTTGATAGACCAAGCCAATTGCCAGTTGGAACAGCACCGCAGCCAGGCCTGCGGCCAGGCCAAGGATCACGGTGACGACCACCGGCCGCGCTCGTGCCGGGATGCGCCGGAAAATCTGCGCAACAAGGGTGGCGGGCATGCCCCGACTGTTGTCACTCCTGCACAATTTTCAATGTCTGATCGACGAGGAGAGGAGTGGCGCGGACTGACATAACGAACGCGCCCATGGCATCCCTCACCCGGCCTCGTCATTTGGCCCAATCCAACCGGTGACAGTATCCGCAGTTGAATTTTCTTCGAAATTTCCTATCGTCCCGGCATGGAGCTGGAAATCACCCTCCCCCACGAAATTGCCGTGATGACCCTGCCGGGCGCGGTCCTGTTTCCCCAGGCGGTGATGCCCTTGCACATTTTTGAGCCGCGCTACCGGGCGATGCTGCGCGATGTGCTGGCGTCACACCGGCTTTTTGCCATCGCCGGGCTCGATGAGCAGGCCGCAGCCGGCCGCTTCGAGCCCCCGCATCGCATTGCCACCGTCGGCATCGTCCGTGCCTGTCAGAAAAGCGATGACGGCACCTCGCATCTCCTGCTCCAAGGGCTCACCCGGGTCGAAATCAATGGCATCCGGCGGGAGGAACCCTACCGCCGCATCAGTGTGCGCCCCCTGGCCAGTTCGCCCGGCGCGGACGCCGGGGAAAATCTGCGCCTGCGAGTCGGCCTCACGCGCCTGATCACCCAGCATCAGCGGCTCGCCGGCGGTGCGGCCGGCGATATCACGCCCTTGCTCAAGGCAGTGGACGATCCTGAGGCCTTCGTGGACATCGCCGCCTTCAGCCTCTGTGCCGACCCGCGCCTAAGACAGAGTTTGCTCGAAACGCTCGAGGTGACGGCGCGGCTGCGCCTGTTTGGCCAATATCTCCAGCGCCAGATCGACGCCATCAGCCTGAGCCAGCGGCTGCAGGGCTCACTGGCCGATGATGACATCGCCAGCAACTGAGCCTGCGGTGCGTCCACGCACGGCCAGGGATTGATCCGGCGGCACCGGCCACAAAACAGGGGGAGTCCGACCTGTCCAATGGCGCCGGCTCACAGTCCCGGCTTGTCCCGGGACATTCGCGCCAGCTCCGAACCCGCGAGCAGGTACTCGAGGAAGACGTTCACGCCCGTCGCACGGCACTCCAGAAATTTTTCGCGCGCCTCGGCCCGGCGACCTACCAGCAGGGCGGTGATGCCGACATAATAGCTGGCTTCGCACCGCTGCTCGCGGCGCGTTTGCCCGTCCATGGTCATTGCGGCGCGGAGCAGCAGTTCCCGCGCATCCATGCGGCCGAGGAGATACTGGCCGACCGTTTTCGGCCAGCCTTCCGGCCAGGCCGCGACGATGGGCGCGAGTTCGGCCGCCGTGCCCTGGCCGAGCCGCTGCCGCAGCAGGTTGCGCTGGAACTCCGCATATTCCGCACCCTCCGGCCTGAGCCTGATGCGCTGCTCATAGTCGGCAATGGCCAGGGCAAATTCACCATGGGCATTGTGGGTGGTGGCCCGGCCATTGTAAGCCAGCCAGTAATTGGGATCGAGTTCGAGGGCGCGGCCATAGCCGGCAAAGGCCTCGTCGTAATTGCCCCGGCGGCGTTGCGCCAGCGCGCGGGCGTAGATCGCGGCGATCAGGCGCGGATTGAGCACGAGGGCGTGGTCATAATCGGCAATGGCCGCGTCATATTTCTGCTGGGAAAACCTTGCCTCCCCACGGCTGAGGAAGGCCTCGGCATCCGTGGGGTTCAGGGCCACCGCGCGGTCGAAGGCCGCAATGGCCCCCGGGAAGTCGTGCTGCGCATTTTTCGCCACCCCAAGGTTGAAGTAACCGTCGGCATCATCCGGCCGCAACGCCAGCGCCCGGTTAAAGTCGGCGATGGCCCCTGCGGGATCCTGCTGCTGTTCCGCCTTGGCGATGCCGCTCAGAATCAGCTCGTCGGCCCCCGGCCCGGCGGGCCGGCCGGCACAGCCGGCCAACATCAGCCCGGTCAGGACATGCGCGGCCGGGCGAAGCCGGAGGAAAACGGACTGCAAAGGCGAAGTCATGCAACCCGGACGCTGGGGGTGGTCGCCGCGTTGTTCAATGTCAGACAAACTGGCCCACCATCCCCGCCTGGAAATCCTTTGCAAAAAATCTGGCGTTTCTCATCATCCCTCCCGTTCTGGTGCGTCATAGGATCAGAGCACATCTTCCGCCCCTATGAAATCGTCGCAGGTTTTCTGTGGCTGCTTTCCGGCCTTATTCCTGGGCGGTCTCGCCTTGCCTGCCGCAGCGGCTGAAGCCGCGCCGCCACCTGCTGCTACCATTGCTCACGCACCGGGCCTGCGCTTTGCCTCCGAAACGTCCGACGGCATTGCACTCTTGCAGGCTTTTCTGTTGCGGCAATCCGGTCAGGCGCTTCAGGTGCATGCTCCGCTTGCCATCTACAGTGATCATGGGAAAATTCGGTTTCGGAGACCGGGCCTTTGCGTTCGCCATTGATTGCGTAAAACCATTGCATAGAGGGTGGGGTTGATCGGGTTCCTTTGGTTTGGAGCATCTGACGGCGGAGGCAATCAAAATGCGGGGATTCTTTGTGCCCGGGTCCGCCAACCCTGTGTCCCGTGCGGGTTGACCGCAGCCTGATTTGCCCGCAACGTCCTGCCGCATGCGACGCCTTGCCACGCTTCCAATCTCCCGCTGTCTGCTGATTGCATTGCTCACGCTGCCGGGTTGCCAACCCGCCGGTCCGGCCACACCGGTCGCCGACGCCCGGCGCACCCTGACGCTCCATCTGGGCAACAGTTCCGAGCCGGGCGACCTCGACCCGCAGACCGCCGTCGCGCTCACCGAATCGAACATCCTGGTCGCGCTCTTCGAGGGGCTCACCAGCCTCGATGAAAAGACCGCCCAGCCCATCCCCGGGGCCGCCGAGCGCTGGGACATCGCGGCGGACGGACTCACCTACACGTTTCACCTCCGGGTCGACGCCCGGTGGAGCAACGGCGACCCGCTCACCGCCGGCGATTTTGTGTGGTCGTACCAGCGCATCCTTTCCCCCAAGCTGGCCTCCGAGTATTCCTACATGGTCTGGCCGCTGAAAAACGCCCAGGCCTACAACGAGGGGAAACTGACCGACTTCAGCCTGGTCGGCGTGCATGCGGCGGACGACCGCACGCTCGTCCTCACGCTGGGCGCGCCCTGTCCCTGGCTGCTCGCCCTGGCGGCCCACCAGGCCTGGTTTCCCGTCCACCGCGCCACCGTGGAAAAATTTGGCGGCGCCGAGCGCCAGGGCACGCGATGGACGCGCCCGGAAAACATGGTCAGCAACGGCGCATTCACGCTCAAGGAATGGTCGCCCAACGCCCGGATCGTCGTCGCGAAGAATCCCCGCTACTGGGACTCTGCGCACACGAAACTCAATGCGGTCGTCTTTTATCCCATCGAGAATCTCGCCACCGAGGAGAAAAGTTTCCGCGCCGGGCAGCTCCACGTCACCTATGGCCTGCCGGCCACCAAAATTGCCGCGTGGCAGAAGGATGCCCCGGCCACGCTGCGCGTGGATCCGTTTTTGGAAACATTCTTCCTGCGCTTCAACCTTGCCAAGCCTCCCCTCGACCAGGCCAGGGTCCGCCACGCGCTCGCCCTCGCCCTCGACCGGACCGCGCTCGCGCGCGATGTGCTGCGCGGCAGCGTCGTTCCGGCGCACGCCCTCACTCCTCCGGGCACCGCCGGCTATGCCCCCCCGGCCGGCATCCCGGATGATTTCTCGGCTGCGCGGGCGTTGCTGGCCGAGGCCGGTTACCCTGGCGGGCGCGGATTGCCGACCTTTGAGGTGCAGATCAAGAACGACGACAGCCACCGGGCCATCGTCGAGGCCGTCCAGCAGATGTGGAAACGCGAGCTGGGCGTGAACATCACCATCGTGCAGCTCGAGCAAAAGGTCTGGCTGCAAAACCAGCAGACGCAGTCCTTCCAGATCAGCAGCGCGCGTTGGGCCGGGGACTACGTGGATCCCAACACCTTTCTCGACCTGTGGCTGACCAATGGCGGCACCAACTGGACCGGCTGGGGCAACGCCAACTACGACCGGCTGGTGACCGAAGCCGCGCGCACGCTCGACCCCGCCAAGCGGCAGTCGCTCCAGCGCGAGGCCGAGACCCTCCTGCTCAATGAAGGTCCGATCATCCCCATTTATTACGGCGCACGCGCGTTTCTGATCGATCCCTCGGTAAAAGGCTGGGAATCCAACATCCTCGGCCTGCACCGCTATCAGACAATCTCGTTGGATTAGTGTGACAACGCGCCGGTCGCCGGAGCCCCGGCGACCGCGCATGAAACGCAAGCTGCGTCACACTCAACTATCGCGGGGTGGACTTTTC
>CAIXIZ010000335.1 GCA_903919625.1 uncultured Verrucomicrobiota bacterium | reverse complement strand
GGCCGGGTAAAAATCCCGGCGGCACTGGCGCCCTACTTTGGCAAAGATATTTTGAGTTTTGCGTGACCGGCCCGCCAGCAGGCATACGAGTCAGACGGGCCATAGGTCAGGATGATCGCTTCGAGGAAATATTGCTCCGGTCTCGCGCAGGCGGCCTGAAGTCGTTGGCTGTCGGCCGGCCGCGTTCTCGGATTGTCTTTTGGTTGTCCCGGCGCTTCATCGGTTTGGTTGCCGATGCTTTCCCGCCGCAAATTTCTCGCGTTTCTGGCCACACTCCCGGGGCTGGGCTGGGCCACCCGGAGCGGCGCGGCGACAGTAGGCGACGACCGCGTCATCACCCACGCGAAGATCCATCCGGCCATTGGGATTGCGCGGGTGGGCAACAGCCGGGACGGGTTTTTTCTCGGCCCCGAGGCACCTGCCGAGCCGGCCCTGCCGGCCGGTTCCTACAAGGACAAGAAAGGTGCGCTCAAGCGGCAGGCCGCACGGTTCCGGATTTACGGTTACAATGCAGCCGGGGAAGTCGTGCGGGAACTGACGGCGGACAATGCGACTGTCACTTGGCACGCTCATCTGGCCAATAAGAAAGGCGCGTGGTATCAATTCCAACTTGCCCTCGACCTCCCGGAAGCGGCTCAACCGGGTGCCGCCCTGTCGCGCCGCCGCAATCCGCAGATCCGCGGAGCGGCACGTGCCCAACTCGTGATTGATCCCGGCCCGCGAACCATCACCGGCAAGGCGGTGTCGGGCGCCGCATATCAGTTTGACACGGGAAAGTTTCGCAACCTCCCGGTTCCGCTTGGCGAACTGCGCACCGATGAGTCTGGCCGGCTGCTGGTGCTGGGCGGATTTGGGCTCTCGCGGGCACTCAATGGGCAGCCGACGCAGGAGTTTGCCAACAACGACAACTGGCATGACGACATTGCTGACGGCCCGGTAGAGGCACAGGTCACGCTGGAGGGTCGTGCGCTGCCGGTCGAAGGGGCCTGGGTGGTGGTGGGGCCGCCCAACTATGCACCGGCGTTGAAGACGGTGAGGACGCTGCATGACCTGATGTTCGATTGTGCCGTCGCCTGGGGGTTTAGCAAAGCACCGGAGAAAGTCTCGTTTACCCGGCACATCGCCCCGATTTTCCGCCGGCTGTCCGGCCTGCAATGGGTCAACCACGGCTTTGCCACCGTGTTTGGCTTCGGGGCGGAATATGACGCCGACAAGATCCTGCCGCGGCTGGCCGACGCGGCAGAAGCCAACCGCGCGTTGCGGCGGGAAATATTTGAGAAATTTCGCAACCCGAAAGACGGCCGCCTCGGGAAATTACTCTGGCCGTTTCTCTATGGCGATGCGTGGGATTCGCTCAATAACAACGAACCGGATGTGACCGTCCGCGTGGAACGCAGCATGGCGCCCGTCTCCGACCTGCATCTGGGCTGGCTGAAAAAATGGGCGGACGGTGATTTTATCAACGACCTGGCCACCGCGCCGCCGGCGCCAAAGTCGCTTGCTGATTTCCCGCTGACCGAGCAGCCGTCGGCGCTGGACGAGGCGGCGCTGGCTTTTTGCGTGGCGGATGCCTTTCACCCCGGTTGCGAGGTCACCTGGCCGATCCGCCATCGCTCGCTTTATATCGGTCATCTGCGGCTCCGCCGCCGTCCGCCGGACCAAGCCGAGCCGGACTATGGCGAAATTCTCACGCCCGTGACCGCGCTCGCCGCCAACGGTCCGCTCAGCGCCTCCGGCCCCGGCGACCTGACCCGTTGGATGGCCATCCCGTGGCAGACCGACACGGCGTCCTGTCTCTGGGCTTACGACGTGTTTCGCACATCGGAAAGCCTGCCCACCTTCTGGCCGGCGCGGGTGCCGAATGAAGTGCTGGCTGAGTCCGACTATCGGGTCGCGGTCGATGTCACGCAGCCGATCGCCCGGCGTCAGGCGGCATTTGCCACCCGGCGCAACTGGTTTCGGGGGCTGGGGGATGACCCCAACCAGATGGTCACAAATTTTCACCGGGTTGGACTGATCGAGGCACGACCGGGAGCCACCGATGCCGCGCAACTGCCCGCCCAGATGTTCGTCGAGTCAAAACCCGATCTGGTGCTGCCCGAGGAGCGGCCCGGTGCGCGCAATGCCGTGGGGCGCGCCTACCGGCAGATCGCCGAGCGGTGGCGAAAAGCTGTCGGAAAAATAAACTTAGGCTGAGCTTTCCTGGCGATTTAAACCCGCACATGGCCATATTGGAAACCGAAGTCCTCGTGATTGGAGGCGGACCGGCGGGCGCCACCACAGCGCTGGCGCTGGCTCGGGCTGGCCGCCGCTGTATCCTGCTCGAGGCCCGTCCGTCGGCAACTTGGAAAATAGGTGAGACCCTTGCGCCAGAATCACGACAGATCCTGACCGCACTCGAGGTCTGGGAAAAATTTCTGGAGGACGGGCCGCTGCCGTCCCCGGGCAACTGCTGCGCCTGGGGCGGCCCGGCGGTGGTGGAGAAAGATTTTATTTTCAACCCACATGGCACGGCGTGGCAACTGGACCGGGTAAAATTTGAAACCATGCTGCTAGGCGCAGCCGAGCAGGCCGGCGCCGATGTCCGGCGCGGCGTTACGGCACAATCGTTTGAACGAAAACCGGGTGGTGGTTGGGTGGTCCAGGCCGGCGAAACGGCCTATGCCGCCCAATGGCTGGTTGATGCCTCCGGTCGCGGTTCCCAGGTGGCGCGGCAGCTGGGAGTTGTCCGAGAAACGCTGGACCAGCTCGTTTCCGTCCATGCCATCGCGTCGTCCACCGCCGGTGGCGATGCCGACGCCCGCACCTGGATCGAGGCCGGGGCGGATGGCTGGTGGTATTCCGCGCTGCTGCCGGACGGCCGCAGGGTACTGGCGTTGCAGACTGATGCCGACCTGCTGCCCGGCCAGCAATGGCGTTCGCCGGACTGGTTTAGCGCCCGACTGGGAGCAACCCACCACCTGCGTATCCTGCGGGAATTGCCGGGCCAGGTTTTCGATGCGGCGCCGAAACTGACCTCGGCACATTCCAGCCGGCTCAACGCTTCATCCGGCCCGGGCTGGGTGGCGGTGGGCGATGCGGCGCAAGCGTTTGATCCCCTGTCGGGCGAGGGATTGTTTCATGGCCTGCTCACCGGCCACCATGCGGCGCTGGGGTTGCAGAAAATATTATCGGGCACCGCCCAAGACATGGCGGATTATGACGCCATGGGAGATGGCCTGTGGGGGCGGTTTTTGCACCAGCGCGCGGCGGTCTACGCCGCCGAAACGCGCTGGCAAGAACAACCGTTCTGGCAACGCCGTCTTGCGCGGTCCGGGCCGGCCACCATGCTCCCGGCCTTCCCCATGGAACTAGCTCCCAGATGAACGACACCCCGCTGCACCTCCCCGCCGCCACCCGGGAGCGACCGGTCTGGTTGCACGTCGGCACGTTGCTCGACGGTTCGACGAACGCACCGGCGCGCGATGCCCATGTCGTCTACGACAGCGAAAGCATCCGTTTTGTTGGCACCGATGGCCGCCTGCCTCCGGCGGAGCAATTGCGTCCCGGCCAGACCTTGCCGGACCTTGCGGCGCCCGATGTCACGCTGCTGCCCGGCCTGACCGAGGCGCACGCGCATCTGTTTCTGGCCGGCGGCGAACTCGATCTCGCGGCCCGGGCGGCCTATCTCAAACTGCCGCCGGCCGAACTGCTCGCCCGCGCCCGTGACCGGCTCGGCCAGCTCGTGCGGCTCGGGGTCACGGCGGTGCGTGATGCTGGCGACAAGGACGGGGTCGGCCTGGCCTTGAGCGCCCTCGGCAAGGGCGCGGCGCGGCCGCTCATGCCCTATTACGAAAGTCCGGGGGCGGCCATTTTCCACCGCGGGCGATACGGCAGCTTCATGGCCGGTGCGCTCGAGGATTATCCAACGCCGCAGGCGTGCGTGGCGGCGCGCGTCGCCGCCGGGGCCGACCGCATCAAACTCATCCCCACCGGCATCATTAATTTCAAGGCAGGCGCCGTCACGACCGAACCACAAATGACGACGGAGGAGATCAGCCAGCTGGTGGCCGCCGCGAAATCATTGGGCCGGCAGACCTTCGCCCATGCCTCTGGCGACACCGGGATCGAACGCGTGATAGAGGGGGGAGTGGATTCCGTTGAGCATGGCTACTTCGTGCGTGACGACCAGCTGTCCCGGATGCGGGACTGGCAAACGGCGTGGGTGCCCACGTTTGCACCCGTGCAGGAGCAGGTCGACCACGCGGCATTGATGGGGTGGGACGCCGCCGTCACCGCCAACCTCCAAAAAATTCTCGACCAACATGCCGCCAGCCTGGTCAAGGCGCACGCCCTGGGGGTGCCGATTGTCGCCGGCAGCGATGCCGGTTCGGTGGGGGTGGCGCATGGTTTCGGACTGCTGCGGGAACTGGAGCTGATGGAACGCGCCGGCCTGCCGACGCTGGCCGTCATTCATGCGGCGACCGGCGCCGGCGCGGCACGCTTGGGCTTTCAGGAGAAATTCGGCCGGATCGCGCCCGGCTGGCGCAGCCGCTTTATCCTAACCCGCCACCCGCCGGTGCGGACGGTGGCCAATCTCGGGAAAGCCCGCACGGTCGTGTTCGACGGCGAGGTCTTTCCCACGAATGAAACCGGCGATGACCGGGGCCTGTAAGCGCAATACTTACTGTCCCCGGATTCAACCGTTGACCACGCATCCCATTGCCTTCCGGCTTTCCCCAGTTAACTTCATCCGGTCATGAAACCACTTTTGCACGAAATTATCCGTGAGCGCCGGCTGGTCGGCGATGGTGCGATGGGCACGCAGCTCATGCTCGCCGGTTTGGAGCAGGGCAACTGCGGCGAGGCGTGGAATCTCTCCCATCCGGACCGCGTGCTCGCCATCCAGCGCCGCTACGCCGAAGCCGGCGCGGACTGCATCCTGTCGAACACCTTTGGCGGGAGCCGGCTGATGCTGCGCCGGCACGGCCATGAGAAGGATCTGGCGGAGATCAACCGCGCCGGCGTCCGCATTGCCCGCGAAGCGTTTGGCGGGCGGCCCGGCTTTGTGCTCGGGGATGTCGGCCCGCTGGGCGCCCTGCTGGAACCTTACGGCGAGCTGACGGAGACGGAGGCATTGGCGGCGCTGGAGGAACAGTGCAAGGAACTGGTGGGCGCCGGAGCGGATGCGATCATCATCGAGACGCAGACCGGGCTGGAGGAACTTGGCCTGGCGATTGAGGCGGCGAAAGCCGCCCATGCCCCGAGCATCATCGCATCGCTGGCCTATGACCTCTCGACCGACGGCACATTCTATAAAACCATGATGGGCATTTCGCCCGAACAGGCGGCGGAGTTTGTCCAAGAGCATGGGGCGAACATCGTGGCGCTCAACTGCGGCACCGGCATGGACATGAAAGGGGCGGCGATTGTCGCCCGTCTCTACCGGGAACATTGCACGCTGCCGATCATGGTGCAGCCAAACGCGGGGCTGCCCGTCTTGGAGAACCTTAAGGCGGTCTATAAGCAGCTCCCCGCCGATACCGCACGGGAAGTGCCGGCCGTACTGGAGGCCGGAGTGGGCATCGTCGGGTCGTGTTGTGGCAGCACCCCGGATCACACCCGCGAGATTCGCCGCAAGGTGGATGAGTTCACCCGGACGCATTGACGCAGCAGCGTGGAAGCGATTGCCGGCCCCGCTCCGCAATATTCATGAAATCACCTGTATTTCCCGATGTTTTTTCGCTCCGGGGCGAACATGCGCTCATTACGGGAGGCGGCAGCGGCATCGGCCTGGCCATTGCCCGTGCCATGCACGCCGCCGGTGCGCGGGTGACACTCATCGGAAGACGTGAGGCCGAGCTCGCCG
>CAIXIZ010000334.1 GCA_903919625.1 uncultured Verrucomicrobiota bacterium | reverse complement strand
GTACCGCTCCGCTCCGAGGAGGGCCTTGATCTCGTTTTCCACCGGCTCCTGGATATGGTCGGCGACTTTCAGCAACGCCTCGCTGCCGTAGGTGCCGATGGTGGTGCCGGTGCCCCCGTCAGGCATGGCGACTTCGACCTTGTAGGAATATTTGGACAGCAGCGGGCCAAACATGGCCTTGTTCAACATCATGCGGTCGACCAGTTTGTCGGTGAGCGCATCCTGTTCCGAATCACTCAATTTCATTTGCACATACAGCCGCTGGTAACGGCGGTTGATGTTCATTTGATTATGGGCGAAGTCTTCCTTCGCCTTGTCCAGGCGATCAGCCAGCTTGACCGCCAGCGCCGCCTGGGAAGCGGGCGATGATGCGGTCTCGGTCGTCGCAGGGTTTGAAGGCCGATCCTCGGTTTGCGGGACGGTCTCACCACCAGAGCCCGGGCTCACCGCAGAGAGGGGCATTGCCTGATTGGATTGCCCGATCGAGACCTTGTCCGTGATGGCCAGCATGGCCGCGGCAAATATCATTGGCCGCGCCAGCGGCAAACGGAAGCAGCCATACGGCCATTTCACCGGCGCGGGGCGGATTTGAGCGCGGAAGGCGGTTGGCATGTGACGATTGCTGATGCCAGGAACCATCACTGCTCGCTCGGGTAGGTGTCGTAAGTGAGCGCGCCCCAGGCCAGCGGCAGGTCGTTGCTGGGATTTTGCAACTCGCCGGCGCCCGTGTTCTTATAGCCCAAGTTCAGGCCGGAAAACTGCCAGAAGTCAACCTGCTCATCCGGATCCAGGGTGATGGTTTCGCCCCCCCCAGATGGGGATGGAATTGGTGACGGTCTGCCGGCGGAACCCCCAGCTGTAGGAGACGCTGATGCTCTGGGTGGCATTGCTGGGATTCCAGAGGGGTTTGTCGCTGGCGGAGATGTTGTTTTTCTGGGCGGCGACATCGACGGGCGACCAGCCCACCTGCGTCGCATTCGGGTTGTTGTTGGGATAGGCGGACAGCAGGCTTTGGACGCTGAAGGTGGCGACCACGGCCAGCAGGATGGTCAGCAAGGCATTTGGGGACAACGGTTTCATGGCTTTGGTTTCGGCAATTATGGGGAGCAAAAGGAGGGTTTGGTCAACCCTCCAATTGTCACCCTCTGGATAAAAGCCATCCAACCGCAGCACAAGCAGGATTTATGCGAATATTTTGTTAAAAATCCTGAGGGCGGGTTTCTTGGCCGCATTCAGTGCAAGCCAGGTTGGTGCTGACGCTCGGGGTTCGCAGCAGGGGCAATCGGGGTCTTGCCAGACGCGGTGAACGAACTGACCAAGATCGACCTGGCCCCAGCGGCTTTCCCATGCATGGGGACCGCCCATTGTTGGCGCCAGGTTCGATTTTCAGCCGACGATCACAAACCACGCCCTCCAGTGGTGGAGGCAGGGCCTAGGGAATCTCCGGTGGGATTTTTTGCTTAAGCGGGGCCGCCATCAGAAGCAAAAGCAGGGCCAAGCCTAGCGTGCATGCAACTACGGAACCCGGATCTCCACCGTAAACACCGTCGAAAACAATATACCCAAGCAGGAATTGCCAAATCATCAGAATCCCCATCCGCAACCAGCCCAACAATCCATTAGGCCTGACGTACCGAAGAACCGTTGGCCATTCTCTGCCAACCATCAATCCGGCCAGCAGCAGAGCAGTAATCAGACAACCCATCACGGCGAGGATTCTCCCTGAAAATATTGGGATCGCGATCGAATCCGACCAAGGCGGGTAATCATATCGATGTTGATGAATCGGATAATACCAGCTGTCGCCAAAGATGGTAAGGATCCACGCAAACACCCATATCCGATAAAAATATAAATATGGTTTGGGGTGGGCGGAGCGCAAAAATCCGAACAGCGCGCGGAACGAGAACAGCAGGCCAATGCCCAACCCGGCGATTCCATAGCCCAGATCAAAGAGCTTTTTATGAGGAGTCTCATATTTTTGGAGCTGTTCGTACCATGTCCGTGTTCGGGTTTCGGGATCAGGCAGTCCGACCAGCTGGCTGGCCAGCCGGTCCGGAGCTGCGGGGTCGGTATAGACCGGCAACTTGTTTGCTCGGACGATCAATCCGAGGCCAAACGCAAGCAGCAGCAAAGAGAAAGCCAGCAATGCAATAATCCAGCGCATGGGGGGGGGGTGGCATAAAGGGAAAGATCGTTCCTGGCGGGAAGACGAGCCATTTTCGCGTCCTTTCTATTGGGGTTTGAGAGAAGGAAACATTACCCGTCCCTTACACTTCAGTCACATTCCCTTTGTAGCTCTGGATGGGGCGGACGCCGACTTGCTGGCGCTTGAGCGCGCGGATGCCGTTCACGGCCGCCGCCGCACCGGTGATGGTCGTCATGATGCACACGTTGTGGGCGTAGGCGGCCTGGCGGATCTTGTTTTCGTCCTTGCGCGGCACCATGCCGCCGGGCGTGTTGAAGACCAGCTGGACCTGGCCGTTCTTGATCAGGTCCACGGCGGTGGGGCGGCCTTCGTCGATCTTGGCGATGCGCGTCACCGGCACGCCGTGGTCGGTGAGATGCTGCGCGGTGCCGCTGGTCGAGCAGACCGTGAAGCCCAGGGCAACCAGCTCACGGGCGAGCGCGACGGCCCGGGTCTTGTCGGCGTCCTTGACGGAAAGAAACACATTGCCCGTCACCGGCAGGCCGGGCTTGGCGGCCGCCTGCGCCTTGGCAAACGCGATGCCGAGGTCGGCATCGAGGCCCATGACCTCGCCGGTCGAGCGCATCTCCGGACCGAGCGCGATCGTCGCGCCCGGGAAACGGACAAAGGGGAACACCGCCTCCTTCACGCACCAGTGTTTCGGGGTGAGCTCGCGCGTGAAACCCAGGTCGCGCAGTTTCGCCCCGGTCATGATCTTGGCGGCGAGCTTGGCGAGCGGCACGCCGATGGCCTTCGCCACGAACGGCACCGTGCGCGAGGCGCGCGGGTTGACCTCCAGCACAAACAGCTGGTGGTCCTTGATGGCGAACTGGACATTCATCAGGCCGATGACGCGCAGTTCGCGCGCCAGCGCATGGGTGGCCGTGCGCACGGTATTGAGCATGTCCGGCGACAGCGTGTGGGGCGGCATGACCATCGCGGCGTCGCCCGAGTGGACGCCGGCAAACTCGATGTGCTCCAGCATCCCGCCGATGACGCTCGTCTCGCCGTCGCTGAGGCAGTCCACGTCGAGCTCGATGGCGTCCTCCAGGAACTTGTCGATGAGCACCGGCTTGCCGGGCATGACATCAAACACCTGCCGCACGACCGCCTTCAGGTCGTCCTCGCTGTAGAGAATAAACATGCCGCGTCCGCCGAGCACGAACGACGGCCGCACGAGCACCGGATAGCCCAGCAGCGCCGCGCTGGAGATGGCCTCCGCCTCGCTGAGGGCGGTGCGGTGGTCCGGCTGCTGGAGGCCGACTTTGTCGAGGATGGCGGCAAACAGCTTCCGGTCCTCGGCGGCCTCGATGCTTTCAGGCGAAGTGCCGATGATGTTCACGCCATTCGCCTTCAGGGCGGAGGCGAGGTTGAGCGGGGTCTGTCCGCCGAACTGCACGATGACGCCGTCGCATTTCTCCTGCTGGTAAATTTCCAGCACGTCCTCGAGGGTGAGCGGCTCAAAATACAGCCGGTCGCTGGTGTCGTAGTCGGTTGAGACGGTCTCCGGGTTGGAGTTCACCATCACGCTCTCGTAGCCCAGCTCGCGCAGGGCGAAGCTGGCGTGGACGCAGCAGTAGTCGAACTCGATGCCCTGGCCGATGCGGTTGGGGCCGCCGCCCAGGATCATGATCTTCTTCTTGCCGCTCGGCGGCAGGATTTCGTTTTCGTCGCCGTAGCTGGAGTAATAATACGGCGTGAACGCCTCAAACTCCGCCGCACAGGTGTCGACGAGCCGGTAGGTGGTGTTGATGCCGCGCCGTTTCCGGTCGGCCCGCAGGGCGGTGAGATCGGATTTGAGCAGATGGGCGAGCTGGGTGTCGGAGAAACCGAACTGCTTCGCGCGGCGCAATGCCTCTGTTGATACGGTGGCGAGCGTCTGCGGTCGCAGCGCGGCCTCCATCTCCCAGATTTCCCGGAGCTGGTGCAGGAACCACGGGTCGATTTTGGTGAGGTCGAAAATCTGCCCGACGGTGTAGCCGGCCATGAGGGCGTAGCGGATGTAGAAAATCCGCTCGGCGTTCGGGGTGGCGAGCTTGGTGCGGATGGTCTTGTCGTCGGGCGGCTCGTCGCCGCCATGCTTGCCGCCGCCGAAGCCCCGCGCGCCGATTTCCAGCGAGCGCAGGCATTTTTGCAGGGATTCCTTGAACGTCCGCCCGATGGCCATGGCCTCGCCGACGGATTTCATCGCCGAGGTGAGGGTGGCGTCGGCTTCGGGAAATTTCTCAAACGTGAAGCGGGGGATCTTGGTGACGACGTAGTCAATCGTGGGCTCGAAGCTGGCCGGCGTGAGGAGCGTGATGTCGTTGCGGAGCTCGTCGAGGGTGT
>CAIXIZ010000333.1 GCA_903919625.1 uncultured Verrucomicrobiota bacterium | reverse complement strand
GCCACCCCGGCCGCCCCCGCAGGATGTCGCTTGACGCGCCCTTGGCCCGCTCCTTACCCTGCCCCCTCGCCGAACTCGCGGGCACCGGCCCGTGCACCGGCACCCTGTCCCTTTAACATCGCCCACCATGGCCAATCCAAAACGCAAGACCTCCAAACGCCGCAGCGCCAACCGCCGCGCGGCCAACGCCTTTGTGGCGCCCCAGTTCGCCACCGATCCCACCGACGGCACGCTCTTTCGTCCCCACCGCGTCAACCCCAAGAACGGGATGTACCGCGGTCGCCAGGTGCTTAACGTCGAGGTTTGATCCTCGGCTCGCGCGGATTTGCTCCGCCCCTCCCACCTCCTCCCGGTGATGACCCACTCCCCCGGCGGCCCCCGACATATCGCCGTTGACGCCATGGGCGGCGACCTCGGTCCGTCCGAGGTGGTTGCTGCGGTCAAGCTGGCGATGGCGGAACCGGCCGGGGCCGCGCCGCTCAACCCCATCACCCTGGTGGGGGACGAAACCGTCTTGCATCCATTGCTGGTGCATGCCGGCCTGGCGCGGAATGACCGGGTCGGAGTGTTGCATGCCTCCGAAGTCATCACGATGGACGACAAGCCGCTCGTCGCCTGGAAACGCAAGCGGGATTCCTCGATGGTGCGCGCCATCGAGCAGCTCAAGACCGGCCAGGCCGCCGCCGTGGTGAGCTGTGGCAACACCGGCGCGCTCATGGCCGGCGGCACGCTCCGGCTGCGGATGATCGAGGGGGTGGACCGGGCCGCGCTCGCCGCCGTCATCCCGCGCGAAGGCGGACATTTTATCCTCATCGACGTCGGGGCCAATCCGGAGGCGACGGCGGAGCATCTGCTGCACAACGCCATCCTCGGCTCGCATTATGCCCGCGTGGTGCTGGGGGTGGCCCGGCCGCGGGTCGGCCTGCTCACCATCGGCACCGAGGAAGGCAAGGGCAATGCCCTCACGACCGCCGCCCACGGGCTGCTCAAGCGGGCCCATCACGTGTTGCACTACGTCGGTCCGACGGAGGGATTCCAGGTTTTCACCGACCACTGCGATGTGGCCGTGTGCGACGGTTTTACGGGCAACCTTTTGCTGAAGAGCTGGGAATCGCTCGCCCATTTTTTTAAAGGCACCCTCAAACGCGAGCTCAAGGCCAACCCGTTGCGCTTCGCCGGCTCCGTGCTGTCGCTGGGCGCCTTCGACGCGCTGAAACGCCGCATCAACCCCGATCGGTACAGCGGAGCGCCGTTGCTCGGTTTGCGCGGCAATGTCCTCAAGGCCCACGGCTCCAGCAACCGCCACGCCATCCACGCCGCCATCCGTTCCGCCCACGAGATCATCCATGCCGACATGCTCCGCCACATCGGGGCGGACATCGCCCGGGCCAACGCCATCCTCTGAGCACGGTTCCCCTCTTTCATGTCCACTCCTGCCATCGCCATCCTTGGCACCGGGGCGCACGCCCCGGCCAAAGTGCTCACCAATCACGAGCTCGCGCGCCTGATTGACACCACGGACGAGTGGATCGTCACCCGCACCGGCATCCGTGAGCGCCGGATCGCCGGCAAAAACGAAAGCACTGCGACCATGGCCGCCGCCGCCGCCCGCGCCGCGCTGTCCGATGCCGGCGTGACCGCCGACCAGATTGATCTGGTCATACTCGCCACCCTCACCCCGGACCTGCCCATGCCCGCAACCGCCTGCCTCGTGCAGGACCTGCTGGGCGTTCCGGCCCGGGCCGCGTGCTTTGACCTCAATGCCGCCTGCTCCGGCTTCATCTACGGTCTCGACACCGCCTGGGCCATGCTCGCGTCCGGACGTTACCACCATGCGCTCGTGATCGGGGCGGAAAAAATGTCCTCCATCGTGGACTGGACCGACCGTTCGACCTGTGTGCTGTTTGGTGACGGTGCGGGCGCCGCCGTGCTGGGCCCCGCGCGGGGCACGGCGCAGATCCTCGGCACCCGCCTCTATGCCGAGGGCGCGCACGCCCACCTGCTCAGCATCCCCCGCGGCCCCAAGCCGGTCATCCAAATGAAAGGGCGCGAGGTTTTTAAAAACGCGGTCCGCCAGATGGAGGATGCGGTCCGTGAAATCCTCGAGCAGCACGGGCTCACCGCCGCGCAGATTTCCAGCGTCATCCCCCACCAGGCCAACATCCGCATCATTGAATCGCTCGCGCAATACCTTGGGCTGCCGCTGGAGCGGTTCGTCATCAACCTTGACCGTCATGGCAACACTTCCGCCGCCAGCATCCCCCTCGCACTGGATCAGGCGCGCCGCTCCGGCCGCGTGCGCGCCGGCGACACCACCCTGCTTGTGGCCTTCGGGGCAGGCTTGACCTATGGCTCCGCGCTGGTTCGCTGGTGAAAAACCTCCGCCATGCCCTCCCTCCCTTTCCGTGTCCGCGCCCTTCCGGACTTGATCCTGATCACCTGCGCCTTGCTCGCCGCACCCGCCTACGCCGACATTGTCTGGACTCCCCAGTCCGGCTGGACCGTCCAAGGGGGAGCCCTCGGCTCGCTCGTCGATGCCGATTCCGCCGGCCGCAACGCCAAAGAGATTATGGATCGCGCCACAGTGGCGGAAAATTCCGGCCACGCCGGCACCGCCCTTTCCCTTTATGAAAAGGTCGCCAGGAATTACCCGCGTTCCGATTTTGCCGCCGAGGCTCTCTTCCGCGCCGGCAACCTCCGCCTGGATCGTCGGCAATATTACACCTCCTTCGAGCTTTACCAGCAGGTCGTCAGCCTCCACCCCGACACGAAGCATTTCAACCAGATCATCGGCCAGCAATATGACATTTCCAAGGCGCTCATTGACGGCGCCCATAACCATATGTGGGGTCTCATCCCGGCTCCGTTTACCAACCGGGAACAGGGTCTGGAGTATGCCGAGACCATCCTCACCAACGCGCCCCGGAGCGAATACGCCCCGCTCGCCCTGATGAACATCGCGGTCGGTCTTCAACACCTCGGCCGGACCGAGGAGTCAATTGATGCGTTGGACCGCATGATCAACACCTACCCGCAGAATCTGCTCGCCCCCG
>CAIXIZ010000332.1 GCA_903919625.1 uncultured Verrucomicrobiota bacterium | reverse complement strand
CGGGCAGGCCCATGATCTTGCGGCTTTCCTGCGCCATCTTGGTCTCTTCGCCGGTATAGCCGGTGGCGTCGAAGGTGTCGACCTGCGGGATGCAGTTGAAGGCGATCTGGTAAGGGTAAACCTGGTGGGTGACCGGCCGGCCGGCGGCATGCGCCTGCACCTGCGCCTCCAACTCGCGCACCGCCTCGGCCCCCGTGCCGGAAACCGACTGGTAGGTGGAGATGATGACGCGCTTGACGCCGAACTTCTGATGCAGCGGCCACAGGCCCATGAGCATGACCGCAGTGGAGCAGTTCGGGTTGGCGATGATGCCTTGGTGGGTACGCAGCTGCTCCGGGTTGATCTCCGGGATGACGAGCGGCACCTTGGGGTCCATCCGCAAGGCGGAGCTCTTGTCGATGACGAGGCAGCCGGCCGCGACGGCGTCGGCGGCGAGCGCGCGGGTCACCGGGCCGCCGGCGGCAAAAAAGGCGAGGTCCACGCCGGCGAACGCGCCGGGCCGGGCTTCGGCGATGGTGAGCTTCTGGCCCTGGCGCTCAACGACCTGGCCGGCGGAGCGCGCCGAGGCGAAGAGCCGCAGCTCGCGCACGGGAAAGTTGCGCCCGTGCATCAGCCGCACCAGCTCTTGACCGACGGCGCCTGTCGCGCCGACGATGCCGACAACATAACGATTGGTATTCACGATGGATTCTCCTTTGGAACTGCTCACTAAAACCTGCGCCCGCCTCGGAATCAAGCCCTCCGAGCGGATGCTCGTCGTGCGCCTGGGCGCCCAGACGCTGCAATTTTACCGCGCCGGTGCGCTGGTCCGCAGCTACGCGGTCTCGACCTCGCTGCGCCCTCCGTCCAACGTGAAAAACTCCCTCGGCACGCCCCGCGGCCTCCACGAGATCGCTGAGCGCATCGGCGCCGGCCAGCCGCCCGGCATGGTGTTCAAGGGCCGGGTTTCGACCGGGCACCATTTCAACGAGCTGAACGACGAGGAAAATCGCGCCAATCTCATCACGACCCGCATCCTGTGGCTGCGCGGCCTTGAGCCTGGCGCCAACCAAGGCGGCGAGGTCGACACCTACAGCCGCTATATTTACCTGCACGGGACGAACCATGAGGACCGGATTGGCCAGCCGGTCAGCGCCGGCTGCGTCCTGCTGCGCAATCTCGACATCATCGAGCTGCACGACGAGGTGCGGTCAGGCGACATCGTGTGGATCGGGGACTGAGCGCCGCCTTCCCACCGGCCCTTTGGGCGGCAGCTCAGCCGCCATGAACCGCCTTCAGGTAGGCGGCCGATACTTCCGCAGGCGGGCCGTCCGCCATGGTGCGGCCCTGGTCGATCCAGACGGACCGGTTGCAGAGGGCGGCGATGATGGTCGGATCGTGGGAAATCATGATGATGGTCCCATGGGCCGAGAAGCGCTCGATGATGGCCTGGCGGGATTTCTCCGCAAAGGCGGCGTCGCCCACGCCGAGCACCTCGTCGATGAGCAGCACGTCGGGCTCCGTCTCCATGGCCACGGAAAAACCGAGGCGCAGCACCATGCCGGAGGAATAGGTCGCCACCGGCATCTCGAAGAAATCGCGCAGCTCGGAGAACGCCTTGATGCTTTCGATCCGCTCAAGCATATGGGTGCGGGTTTTGCCAAGCAGCATGCCGTTGAGCACGGCGTTTTCCCGGCCCGTGAGGCTGCCCTCAAACCCCACCCCCAGCGACAGCATCTGGATGTGCACCTGGCGGGAAAACTCCACGGTGCCGGTGTCGGCGTCATACACCCGCGCGAGAATGCGCATCAGGGTGCTTTTGCCGCAGCCATTGCGGCCGATGATCCCGAGCTTGTCGCCCTCGCGCACATCGAAGCTGACATCCCGGAGCGCATGGATGCGGCGGTCCCGGCCGAAGGTGAACCGGGCGAGCGGATTGGCATAGGCCAGCCCGACATGGCGGACGGAAATCAGGGGCGGTGGGTCAGAGGCCGACATGTTTCAGGATTCTGCGGTTGACGAAGAAACTCAGATACAGCCCGGCGAGCAGCAGGCCGCAGCTCAGCAGCGCCCCATAGAGCAGGGCATGGAGATTGGGCGCGTGGTTTTCCAGCAGGACATCGCGCAAGGATTCCAAGATGCCGGCCATGGGATTGAGGTAAAAGGCGCCGAGCAGCGAGGCCGGCACCTTGGAGCTGTCGAAAAAGATGCCGCTGACAAAATACGAGATGCGAAAACACGACGCCGCCACGGTCAGGGTGTCGTTGACGTAGGAGGTGGCGACGGCCAGCGGCAGGGCGAGGCTGACGATCAGCAGCAGCTCGCAGCCGAGAATGAGCGGCAGATAGAGATAATGCCAGCCGGGCGGGTGGCCGAACGCCCACGACACGCCCACGATCACCAGGAAGATCCAGAGAAATTTCCAGGTACTGACCAGCACGCTGACCAGGGGAAAGATAAACTTGGGCAGGTCGAAATGCAGGAGGATGTGCACCTTGGACTTGATGGCCGTCGCCGCCTGCAGGCATGAGCCCTCATACCACTGCCAGGAGGTCAGGCCGATGAGGAGAAACAGCACATACTCCGGCCCGCCGCGCTGCATGACCCGGGAAAGGGCGAAGTAAAAGATGGCGGCGCTGATCAGGGGCTCCAGGACATACCAGAAATAGCCGAGGTAATTCTGCCGGCTCTCGGCCTTGATGCCCGCCAGGGTGCGGTAGAAAATAATGCCCCAGTAGCGGGAAAGATGCATGGTGGGAGGCGAGAGTGGGGGGAATTGCGGAGCAGCGCCAGCCTGGGAACGGTGCGACCCGGCCACGGGTTCGGATCAGGGATTGTCAGGGGCAAACAGGTTGAGATGGTTTTGCTCCAGGAACTGCAGCCGCTGGGTGATGGCGCCCGGTTTGGGGTAGACCGGGAAGCCGGATATTTTATTGGCCTGCAACTCATCATGGGTGGCCAGGTACGCCGCCTTCCAGCCGGCCCGCCCGTCGTGAAACCAATTGACCGACTGCCAGTCCTTCTCGGTGAGGCGCAAGGTGCCGGCGGCGAAAAGCAGCGTGGCGAGGAAAAGAATCTGGCGGCCGCGGGGTGGCGGGAAATATTTGCAGTGCAGCAGGAGGGCCATCGCGCCGGGGATCATCAGGGTGACATAGCGGGAGGCGTTGGCGGCGCCAAGGCCGAGGGTGATGCGGCCCACCGCCGTATTGGCGCAATAGACCAGGACAAAGGCCGAAAAGCTGAAGATCACCACGCTGGGGCGCTTCTGCTCAACCCGGAATTTGACCAGCCGACACCCATGGCGCAGGCAGATGACGAGCAGGCTGACCCCGATGATCAGCCCGGCCGCCATGCGGACATCACGCCAGCCGCCGATCCCGAAAAAATTCGCCAGCATCAGCCCCACGAAGCCGAAATATTCCAGGGGGTGCTCGTAGGGAAAATGGTAGTCGTCCACCGCCGGGGCAAAAACATAGCCCTGGATGAACAGGCACCAGCCGGCGGCGATGAGGAGCAGGGCGGCGGCGGCAAACCGGGCGCGGACGCGGTCCCCGGCGCGGTCGGCCTGGAAGCATTCGAGCAGGATCAACAGGGGGTTGATCAGCGCGGCAAACAGGCCAAACCCGGTGAAGGTCAGCATGACGCTGAGGCCGGCCAGCAGCAGCAGGCGGAGGCCCGGCCGGCGGATGTACCAGCACAGGCCGCACGCCATGAACAGCAGCATGGGCACGGCCCCGTGCGACAGGTTGGAGGCGCCGGTAAAATTTTCGTACTGGCGGAGATTGAAAAAAATCAAGGCCACCGGAATGAGCACCAGCCCCGGGCGGAAGCCGCCCCGCCCCGCCACCCGCACGCCGAGGAGCGCGGCGGCCATCAAGACAAAGCTGACCCCAAAGGCATCCCAGCGGGAATTCCAATGGCCGAGCTGCGCCAGCAGCCGGGTGACCAAAAAACCGACCCCCTGCCGGTGCGGCCCGTGCTGCTGATCCACGACCGCCCACCAGTCCCCGTGTTTGAACAGCGGGGTGTAAAAATCCCACTGGTCCCAATACATCATATTGACCGCATAGCGGGCGACAAAACTGTGCTGCCGCCAGGCGAGGGCGATGAATCCGGCCGCCGGCAACAAAACCATGAAGCGCCAAAGCAGACTTTGGCGGGATCCGGTTGGGGCGGATGGGCTGGCAGGCATGGGGCTAATGGCCGGGAAGGGGATGACGAAAGTGGAAACCTGGAGCCCAAACGAACCGGGGAGAAGCACCGGACGATGGGCAGGCGTGGATCAATGGGCAGGATTGCCGTCAGGCACAAACCTAAGGTTGCGGACCAGGATTGTGACGTTGGCCGTGTCCAGGAGCGGATACCAACGCAAACGGGTCATGCGGCCCACGGGCGTATCCAGGCGGAGACGCAGGCTGAACCACACCCCGGCCGGCACATGTTTCAGCAACTTTTGCGTTTCCACCAGTTTGGGATGGGAGGCGGTGCCGTAGGAGAACTGGCTGTAGCCTTCGGCGGACCAGCAGACCTCCAGCCGGATTTCCCCGCAGGTGGAAAAGGCGGGATGGCCGGAAATCAGGACGAAGGACTTTGGCCGGAGGAGCGTCATAGTGGTCTGGCCATCGGCCGCAGATAAACCGATCGCCTCATGCGGACCGTCGCCAAATTCGACCGGGCCGAGACCGGCGGGCGGGGCGTCAAGCCGGCGCAGACGCAGGTCTGATGCGGATGGCCGCCAGGCCGGAAAATTTTCGCGACGCCAGTCCGCGGACTGGGATAAGCCGGCCCGGGCCGAGTGATAGAGCTCCTCCACGGTGCGGGCGTTATCGGAGGGGGTGGTGCGATAGCCCTCGGTCCGGTCATGCCAGGCGAGCAGATGCGTGCGTTCGGCGGCGACCGTGGCCATCATCCGGGCCAAAGCCGCGGGGTCCCCTGGGGGAACGCAACGGCCATTGCCACCATCCTGCACCAGTTCGGTGATGCCCTCCACCGCGGAGACGATCACCATGGTTTTGCTGGCGAGGGCGTTGAGGAGCACCAGCGGCGAATTTTCCGCCCAAGTTGACGGGACGACGAGCACATCAATGCCGGCGAGCCGGGCGTAAACTTCATGCCCGGGATAAACTCCCTGGAGCAGGATGCGCGGATCCTTCCGGGCGTGGGCCTTGATCATCGTCCGGGTCGGGGCATCCTGGCCGACGTTGCCATAAAGCAGGAGCACCGCCGGGGGCAGCACGGCCTGGGCAAAGGCGTCGAGCAGGTCGAGGATCCCCTTGTGCCGGGCCATCTGCCCGATAAAACCGAAGACGAGCGGACGGTCGCCGGTTTGCAGGGAGGCGTAACGCTGCCGGAGCCGCTCCTTTTCCAATGTATCCGGCTGAGCGATGCCATAGGGGGCATGCACTATTTTATCCGGCGGGTAGCCGGCCCGGACATAGGCGTCCCTCAGGTGGAGTGTGGGGGCGACATACCGCGTCATGGTGGCATAATCACGGGTGATGCACGGCCGCCGGGCCACCATGCCGTCATACACCGATTGCACCGTGGGCGAGCCGATCCAACCCCGGCGGATCAGCAGACCGGCGAGCCTGGTTCCCAGCCGGCTGCGGATGGCGTGGCGCAACACGAAGCTGTCCACCGGCTTCGGGAGATGGGGCACCAGCGTCTGCAGGGCATCCTGCCGGCAGTTCAAATCCTCGGCATCCGGTCCCAGGCAGGTTTGGTGCGTACAGGTCTGCAGGCGGTTGGTCCAGCAGATGCCAAAGAAATCCGTCCAGGTCATGAGGACCGGGACCCGGGCGAGAGACGCGACGGTGGCAAAATTTGTGCCGAGATGGAGCAGGTGACAGCAGTGGATGATGTCGGGCTGCTCCCGGGTGAGGATTTCCCCGTACAGGCCGTCCAGATCCCGGCGTTGAAAGCTGGCGGCAAATGAATTGTCGGCCAGACCAGCCAGGTCCACGGCCAGCACCCGGATTCCCTCAAAGGCATATTCCTGCCAGTCCTCATCCTGGATGTCATCCGGCGCGCTGCTGGCCGTGAGCACCACCACCTTGTGCCCGAAGGTTTGCAGGGACTTGGCCAGCTCCAAGGCATATCGCTCCGTGCCATGATAACTGCGCGGGAAAAATTGGTGGGCCGTCAGCAGGATTTTCAGCGGACGGGCAGTCATGGCAATGGCGGGGAACCGGTGGGAGCCGGCGGGGGTTGGCGATGGCGCAACGCGTCGAGGACGGTGGCTAGGGGGCTTCGGCGGCGCAGCCGCAGATTTTCGTCCCGCAGCCGTTGCACCTCCAGCCGGGCGAGATTGAGCTGACGGACGGGATCGAGATACGCGCCAATGAGGTCGGCGGAGTCATCGAGGAAGCAACTGGCCGGAAGGACAGGCCGCGGGTGGTGCGAGCAGACCGCCAGCCAGCACACGGCGGAAACCTTGGCGGCGGAATCCTCGCTGGAATAAGCTGTCTGCCGGCCGGAAACGGACGGGCCGGTGGAGGTGGTAAAGGTAACGGCCGGCTGGATGACCTGGTCCAGGATTTCGATCTGGGCAAAGTGGCGTTGCAACAGGGCCTGAAATCCGGGGTGGTCCAGTTCGTTGAGATGAAACGGATTCTCGCCGTACCGGGCGGTAACTTTGGGGTTGGGGGTGGAGATGAGCAGCAGACCTTCGGCGGTCAAGGTGCGGGCCAGGTGGGCGACGAGTTCCGGCTGTTCTGCCGGCCGGAGGTGCTCAATCACCTCGAAGCAGACCACCACGTCGAAGCGGCCGGCGTAGTCAGTGGGAAACCCCGTCCCGTCGGCAAAGGTCAGGTTGGGCCGGGCATAATGGCTGCGCGCCCAGGCAAGGGCGTCAGCGTTGATATCAAGGCCGACAACGGTAGCGGCCTCCTGGGCGAGCAGGGCGGAGCCATATCCGGTGCCACAGCCGAAATCCAAAACCGCCTTGTTCCGGGCCAGCTGCCGGGCCAGCAGGTAGCGGGGCATGTGTTCCCACGCCGAAAGTGCCGACCAGGAGCCGGGGACAAAGCGCTCCTGCATGAAAGGGAGGAAGTCGCTCCCCTGGGCCTCGGCCAGCAGGCCCATGGATCCCGCCAAGGGCCGGTTAAATGCCTCCGGAGGGCCGGGCCGGCCGGCGGGCGCCGGACAGGCCGGGGTGGCCGGGTGCAGCCCTGTGATCCGGACTGAAGTGAAACGCAGCTCCTGCAACAAATGCGCCAGGGAGGCAGGGGAAAAATAGTGGAGATGGTAGGGCGGGTGAAAATGGCGCCAATGCAACAGGTCCCCGGCCGCCTCGTCGCACTGGCCGTTGGGGGTGGTGAGCAGAATGCGGGTGCCTTGGTCGATCCAGCCCGAGCGGAAGAGCTCATAAAACATTTCGTAAGGCCGGGGCAGGTGTTCGATCAAATCCAGCATGAGCACGAGGTCAAAGCGTCGTGGGGTGAGGTCCGCCAGCTGCCGGCCCAACTCGACTTCCGGACCCAACCGCTGCTGGGCGATGGCCCGTGCGTGATCGGAAAGCTCCAGGCCGCAGCATTGCCAGCCGCGTCGGGCGGCGAGCTGCAGATGGAGGCCGTAACTGCAGCCGTAATCGAGCACGGACAGCCTCCGCCCCGGTCGCTCCAGCGCCCGGAGCCTGGCTTCCAGCAGCGGGACCAGCGGCGCGGTATAGGCGTCATAATCGTGATAACCGCCCCGGAGGTCGCCGGCAAAGTAGGCGGGATTCGCATAGAGCCGGGCGAGTTCGTCGGAAGCAGGAAACGGCTCCACGAAAGCCGTGACGCACCGCTCACAGCGCCAGACCGAATGGGCGCCGTCGCGGCCAACCGGTGTGACCGCCGGATGATGGCAGATGGGACAGGGCGGCGGAAGGTTCATGCTGAGGAGATGACCGGCGCGGGTGCGGAGGGCTTTTCCGCCAGGCACATCCAGTTGATGGTTTCGTCTTTGTCCGGATAGCGTTGATCGAGCCAAAGAAAAACCCGGTTGATCCCACGGACCAGCCAAGGGGGACGGGCGCCATGACGCACCAGAAAATTCAGCCAAATCTGGCCGATCAGGGCAAACGTCCCCCCGCACGGGCGAAGGTCCTTGATTTGAAAGCCCGGCCGGCCCAGGTGGTGTTCCAGCCCGTAGCGGGTAAAGCGGTGATGGTCGTAAGGCGTTTCGTGATGCCGCCATTGCATGGGGGCGGTGAGGACCAGGCTGCCGCCGGGTTTGAGCAAACAATGACACTCGGCCACGTAAAAAACCGGATCGGACACATGCTCGAGGGTTTGGTTGGCGAGCACCATGTCGACCGAGGCGTCGGGCAGCGGGACCGGCCGGTTGGGTTCGAGCAGCAGGTCCACCTGGGTGTCCACCGCGACCGCCACATCGGCCCCGATGTAGCGGGTCACCCGCGGGGTGAAGGGCGGCGCGTAGGCCCGCCCGCCACACCCGCAGTCGAGCAACACCCCGTGCGCCCGGGGAAGAGCAACCTCCTCCATCCACCGGTAGAGATGATGGAGCACGATGTAGTGATGATGGTGCGAAGGCAGATCCAGATTTCTGACCCGGATGGTCCGGTCGAGTCGCTGGCGGATGGCGGTGTCCATGAAGGGGGCGACGTTCAGAACCGGCCGGCGGAAGTGTCGGGTGTACGGGGTGGCCAGGCCAGGCGGAAGTCCTCATGGACGAGGGTGAGAGTGGGATTGTAGGCGGGGTCGTGGTTCATCACCTGCCCCCATTGCGCGCGCAGAAAGGAGACCTCGCGTTCGGCGCGGGCGCGTTTCTCGGGGGTGTCCTCGCGCCCCCGGCTGGCCGACTCATGGTGATAGAGCTCGGCAAACGGCGTCCAGAGGTTGCGGTAGCCCGCCGCGCCAACCCGCAGGCAAAAATCAACGTCGTTGAAGGAGACGGGCAGGTTCGTCCCGTCAAACCCGCCCACCTGTTCAAACACCGCCCGGCGCACCACCAGGCAGGCTGCGGTGACGGCGGAGTAACTTTGCACGCAGTGCAGCCGGCGGCCATGGCCGGCCGCCCCGCGGGGGGTGCGACGGAAAGCATGGGCGGCCGCCCCGCCAATCCCGAGGAGGACCCCGGCGTGCTGCACGGTGTCGTTCGGGTAATAGAGCATGGCGCCAACCGCGCCGATTTCGGGACGAACGGCGTGGGCAACCATTTCCGCAAGCCAGTCGCGGCTGATGACCTCGAGATCGTTGTTGAGCAAGGCCAGCACGGGGGCGGCGGGGATCGCCCGGACCGCGTAATTGTTGATCGCCGAATAATTGAAGCCGGCCAGATCGCAGGGCAAAACGCGGATGCCGCGCGCCGACAGTTCCCCGAGGTAGGCCAGGGTGGCGGGCTCATCGCTGCGGTGGTTGACGATGGTGATCTCGTAATCGGGATAGTCGGTGCGTTCGAGGAGGGAGGTGACGCAACGGCGAAGCAGATCGACCCCGTTGCGGGTGGGGATGATGATCGACACGCGCGGGGCGGGGGAGGGCAGCGCACGTTTGATCCGCCAGCTGCCGTCGGGGGCGGGGAGCAGCTCGGCGGTGACATGTTCCTGCTGGAGACGGTCGGCCAGCGCCCGCCGGGCGGCTTCGGATGACCTGGACCCTGGGCCGGCCCCTCCGGACAAGGCGGCCGCGGCAGTGGCATGCCGGTGGCAGAGCACGAGCGGGAGATGCCGGACCCGCGCCGGGTCGATCCCGGCCGTGAAGCGCAGGGCGAATTCCCATGAATCTATGCCTTCAAATCCATCTCGCCAGCCGCCAACCGCCCGGGCCCGCCCGGTACGAAACACCCCCAGACGGCAGACGTAATCCTGGCCCAGCAGCAGATCGGGATCCCAGTCCGGTTTGAAAAAGGGGGCGCTGCGCCGACCATGCTGGTCGATGCGGTCCTCATCGCTGTAAATCAGATCCAGGTCAGGTTGATTTTCGAGGGCGAGGGCAACTTCGGCCAGGGCCATCGGGGACAGCTCGAGGTCCGTATCCAGCAGGAGGGCAAAGGTGCCTTGGGCGGCAGCGAGGGCGGCATTGACCGGGTCGGCGCGGCTGCCCGCCCGTTTCTGCGGCACAATTTTGATCCGCGGATCGCGGGCGGCTTCCTCGGCCAGCCGTGCGACGACGTCCGGGGCCATTCCGGGACCAGGGGCGAGGCAAAGCTCCCAGACCGCGTAGGTCTGGGCGCGCAACGAATCCAGCGTGCGCCACAGCCGGGGGCCGGACGAAGCGGGAACCGGCAGGAGAATGGAGATGAGCGGGCGGGCCGTGGGGGAAAGGGTTTCCAGCCGGCCAGCGCAGCGCGCCTGCGCCGGGGGTTCGTAGGCCTTGAGCCAGGCCTGATAGTTCAACCCCCGGGGATCGGCCCGCCAGTTTTCCGGCATCAATGGATCGACCAAAATGCGGCGCAACGCCCGCAGGGGCGCGGTGATGCGCCAGGACAA
The DNA here is from genome assembly GCA_903919625.1 of uncultured Verrucomicrobiota bacterium. GTDB lineage: Bacteria > Verrucomicrobiota > Verrucomicrobiia > Opitutales > Opitutaceae > CAIYUN01. The sequence continues at coordinate 1,574 of CAIXIZ010000332.1, read as the reverse complement.
GGAGGCCTGCATCTGGGCGACCTTGTGAATCTGTCCGGCGGCCTCGATGGCCTGCCGGGCCAGCTCAGTCTGCAGATGAATCACCTGTTTCCGGGTGCGGCTGGCCGCAAGGTTGGTTTCGGCCAGGTGCTGCAGCACGGTGGACGCGATGGCGAGGTTGTCCTGGATCCCGCTGTCCGGAGCCTGCAGCTGCCGGTACATCTGTCCCCACACATCCGGTCTTGGGCCGGTTTGATGATGCCGCAGATCAGCCCGGCAAAAGGCGGTGATTTGCCGGGCATCGATCCGGCCCGCGAGGCTGGTCGCACCCGCGTCGGTGAGCAGCTCCCGGCAAAGGTCCACGGGATTGGCCAGAAAGGTTTCATAACTGACACGCCGCAGGTCGTGCCGTCCCGCAGTGGAATGCAAGATGTCATGCTGATAGGCGAGCCACAGGCTGCGGGCATGGTTGAGCGACAGGCCATTGCGCCTGACCAGGGAGGCGGCCGTATCCTCCGCAGGACGGAGCACATGGAGGTAGCGGGGAGAGAGGCCGAGGCGGGCGGTGAGCCGGTGCCAGAGGGGAAGCAGCCGGCTGATCCGGGGGTCTTTCACTCCCCAGACCGGGACCTGGGCAAACTCGGCGCCAAGCAGCCGCTCCAACTGCTGTTCGGCCGCGTGCGCGCCGGGAGCATCCTCCCACCCTGCCGGCAGCGGGTCGGGGTCATGCCAGTTCAGGCCAAACTCCGCCAGCAGGCGGTCGTGGATGGCGACGACGCCCTCGTGCTCCCAGTGGCCGAGGGCGTTGCTCGGTGAAGCGGGGACCAGGTGCCGGCCAAACTCGACCCCGCACAGGGCGAGACTGCCGGCCACCATGGAGGTTCCGCTGCGGTGCATCCCCAGCACGACAAAGACGACCGTGCCGTCGGGAAACGACGGGCGGATTGTGCGGGGGGCGGTCATTTTTGAGAAAACATACAAAGGCAAGGGCGGACCGTCAGCCAACACCAATTGCATTTATCCGGACACGTCGTCGGGAAACATCTGCTGCCATTGGGCCAGCTGCCGGTCGACGAAGCGGGCGGTGGCGCGTCGCATCCACGCGGGACAGGTCTGGTCCGGGCGGCGCAACCAACGGCGGCTCAGCCGCGCCCGCAACCAGGGCCAGCCGGTGAGTTTGGCCTCCCAGCGGTCCCGCAACGCCACCTCACCCCACGATTCGGCGGCGAGCGCGGCGATGTCCGCACGCCAGCGGCGCAGGAGCAGGCCGGCGTTGCGCCGGTTGTGGAGGGACCGGCCGGGCGAGGCGCTGACATGGTGACGGACAACACTGTTGAGCGCCACGTAGTTTTGCGCGCCGGCGGCCCGCGCGCGCAGACAGAGATCAACGTCTTCACAACCGTTGCGAAAAATCTCGTCGAAGCCGCCGAGGGAGAGAAAGCGCTCGCGGCGGATGAGCAGGCAGGCGGCGGTGGCGGCCAGGACAGGGCGCACCGGGACGGGCAGCGCGGGCAAAGTCCGGTCGTGGGTGGGTTTGCCGCGGGCGTAATAGTAGATGCCGCTGTGGTCCACCGCCCCGGTGGTGGCGTTGCGCT
>CAIXIZ010000331.1 GCA_903919625.1 uncultured Verrucomicrobiota bacterium | reverse complement strand
CCCAGCACCCGGTCGGCCACCGTGTCACGGGCGGTCAGGAGGAGCACGTGCACCGGGCGGTTTTTCCGCCGCAGCTCGGCGAGCACGGCAAGGCCGTCGCGTTTGGGCAGCATGACATCGAGCACCATCACATCGTAGTCGTGCGATTCGGCGAGCCACAGCCCTTCCTCCCCATCGCCCGCGGTGTCCACGGCGTAGCCGGACTTGCGCAGCGCGAGGCTGAGCGTGCGCTGGAGGCGCGGGGAATCTTCGACAACAAGGACACGCATGGCGGGTGAAACGTAAATGGCTCCGGGAAAATTTCCCGGAGCCATGATTCCAAACTCCGGCAAAAAATGCAGCCGGTTTATTTCCTGGCCGGCGCCTCCATCCCGTAGACCAGGATATGGAAGCTGCCGGGGGCGGCCGCCTGGCGGCCACGGGCGCCGGAGGCCGGGGCGGCGCCGGCGTAGTTCACGGCGGCGAGGTAGATTTTGTGGGTGGCGGTGTCGATGGTCATCGTGCGGGCTCCGCGCGCCGTCGCCAGCGTCTGGACGACCGTGAGTTTGTCCGGCGCATCTTCATGGGCAATGGTCACCGTGCCCGCGCCGCCACAGGAACTGAAGGCGAACTGCGTGCCCGGGTCAAAGGAACAGGCGTCAACCCCGGCGCCGATGGGCACGGAGGCGACGACTTTGCCCTTGGTGTAATCCAGCATCACCATCGTGTTCGTGTCGCCGCAGCCCAGGAAGACCCGCTGGTGGGCCAGATCAATCGCCAGACCGGAGGCCGCTTTCCCCGGTGCGATGGGCCAGCGCTCAGCGACCGTGTGGGTCTTGATGTCGATGGCGACGAGCTCATTGGTGTCCTCAATGTTGTCATAGATGCGGCCCGTTTTCGGGTCGGCCATCGCGGTCTCCGGCTTGCCACCGAGCGGGATGGTGGCGACGACCTTGCCTGTCTCCGCATTGAACACGGTGGAGTCATTGCTCCGGCCATTGAACGTGTAAATTTCGCCCTGGGTCGGCTCAAACATGATCCAGTCGGGGTTTTGGCCGGTGTCCACCTTCGAGACGGTTTTCAGGGTTTTCAGGTCCACCACACTGACGTTGTTGCTGCGACCATTGCTGGAATAACCACGGCCCAGCTTGGGCGCAACCGCGAAGCCATGGACCCCGGTGGTTTCGTCCACCTGGCCGGCCACCGCATCTTTCTCGGTGTCGATGGCGATGACACTGTTGCCATTGGATACATACAGGCGGTGGCTGTCCGAATCGACCGTCAGATAATCCCAGCTGGTCGCGGCGGTGGGAAGGTCGATGGTTTTCAGTAGGGAGTAAGGGCCGGAAGCAGCGGGAGCGTCGGCGCCAAAAAGCGGAGTGGCCGCCATGGGGAGAATGAGGGCAAGCAAACGGAGGGTGTTTTTCATAGGTTAAAGGGGGAGGGTAGGGGATTGATGATTACGGAAAGATGACGACCCCTCGGACAAAGGCCAAATTAATATCATTGGTCGTCATGCTCGCGTAATGGTGGGACAGGTAAGATGGCGGGAATAGGCGCGGCTGGCCGCCGGTTTCACCTGCCCAAGTCAACCTCATCCCACTTCTTATGAAACTCAAATATATCCTGGTCGGCCTGTTCAGTTTGCTGCTGCTGTCCGGTTGTGAAGATGAAAGGGAGGAGTCCAAGGTGCCGGCCCCGCTCGCCGATTTCGGCGAATCGGCCGAGGGGGTCTATGACCACAGCGCGCTCCAAGATTGGACCAAGGCCCAGGTTGGGGTGGCTGAAATCAAAACCGGTCTGGGCAAGCTCACTGGCATCGTTGGCGCCGCTGACCTGACGGCGTTTACGACGGCTGCCGCCGACCTCGAAAAGACGGTGACGGCCAAGGACCGGCTTGCGGCGATGGCATCGGCCAATGAGCTGACCCGCCTCGCGACCGAAGCCAGCCGCAGCTTTGGCCCGTCGGTTCCGGTGGAAGTGTCGTTGCTTGATTATGTCGGTCGCGATCTGGCGATCAAAGTGGACAAAACCGACCCGGCCCAGGTTAAAATTGCCGTCACTGCAGTCCGTGCCATGTGGGACAAAGCGCGGCTACTGCTCGAGCTGCAGAAACCGAAGGGGGCAAAACCCGCCGCGGACTTCGGCGCCACGGTGTCCGAGCTCGAAAAAACCACAGATCTGAAGGAGACTGGCGCGCTGGTGAAGCGGCTGCTCGACCAAGTGGATGATCTGGAGAAGGTCTTCCCATGAGTTGCGGCATAATCATCTCGTAATGTACGATCTGCCATATATGCAGGTCATAACCCCCATTCCCATGCATCATCCCTCAGTCTGTTCCCTTCGCCGCCACCTGTTGGTGGTTGTTTCTGCTCTGTTCGTGTCGGCTGGCTTTGCCCAGAATTCTCCGGCGACGGCTCCGGCCGTGGCCGGCGCCAATCAATATAAGGTGTTGAATACGGCCCAGTTTCCGGGCACGGGCGGACTGGACTACGTCTTTGCCGACAATGACGGCCGTAAGCTGTACGTCCCGCGCGGCACCGATGTGCTTGTCTTCGACCTCGACACGCTCAAGGAGGCTGGAAAAGTTCCCAATGCCCGCTCGCACGGCGCGGTCGTTGACCCGAAGTCTGGACACGGATTTTGCAGCGGCAATCCGGTCGTCATGTGGGATACCAAGACGCTCGCCACCATCAAGACCATCCAGGTGCAGAGCAGCTCCGACGGCATATTTTTTGAGCCGGCCACGCAGCGGGTCTGGATCCTGAGCCATGGCACGCCGAACGTGACGGTGATCAATCCAGAGGACGGAGCCATTGTCGGCACCATCGCAGACATTGGCAGTGGCAATGGGGTCGCAGCGCCAGAGCAGGCCGCCAGCGACGGCAAGGGCAAGGTTTACATTGACGTGGAAAACCAGGGTTCTATCGCGGTAGTGGACGCCAAAACGCTCAAGGTCACCGGTCAATACGATCTGAGCAGCAAGGGCACCACTCCCGCCGGACTCGCCTTCGATGTCAAAAACGGCATCCTTTTCGCCATGTGCCGCGCGCCGGCACCTGGCACCTGTGTCATTCTTAGTGCGGCCGACGGCAAAATCATCACGAGTCTCCCCCTCGGCGGCGGTTCGGACGGCGGGGTGTTCAACCCGGCGACCATGGAGGCCTTTAGTTCCAGCGGTGGTGGCAGCGGCACGCTTTCGGTCATCAAGGAAAACAGCCCGACCAGCTTCGAGATCGAGCAGACGGTGGCGACCAAGTCCGGCGCCAAGACCCTCACGCTCGACACCAAAAACAACCGGGTCATCGTGATTACCACCGAAGCCATGCCACCTGCACCGGCGGCAGCTCCTGCGGCCACCGCCAGCGCTTCCGCAGCTGCTTCACCAGCCCCGGCCGCCCCGGCACTGGCGGATGCCAATGCACCAGCCGGGGGGCAACCCGGGGCGCGCGGACCTGGCCGTGGAGCCCGTGGCGGCCGTGGCGGCGGTCCGGCCTTCCTTGACCTCATCGCGATTGGCCGCTGAGCCTGTTTAGGCCAAGATTCGGGCCGCCTATCATGGCGTGCCCGGATGGGCGGTTTCTTTCAAGCACATCTCATGTCCCTCCCTGGCCCGATAACCTGCGTCCTGCCGCTCTGGCGTGGGGTTCGGCCGGTGGTCTTGTCCTTTACCGTGTCGGTTTTAGCGCTGGCCGGTTGTGCGCACCATGATTATGCGCATTATCAGGCAAAGGCGCTTGCGCCCGAAAAATCCGCCGCCGAACTCGAGGCGCGCTCGCTCGAAGACCCCGGCCTGAGGAAATTTCTCACCGAAAATCTGCAGAAGGATTTTTCCGGCGGGCGGTCCGTCGAGTGGGATTTCGAGACGCTTTGCTGGGTCGCGTTTTATTTCAATCCGACGCTCGACGTGGCCCGGGCACAATGGGAGTCCGCCCAGGCCGCGCAGAAAACCGCGGTCGCACGGCCCAATCCCACGCTCACCCTCACGCCCGGTTTCAGTTCCAACCCCGGTGGCGCTTCGCCCTGGCTCCCCGCCATCGGACTGGACTTCGCGTTTGAACCCGCGGTCCAGCGCGACCGCCGCGCCGAGGTCGCGCGGTTGAACGCCGAGGCCGCACGGCAGGCCGTCTTCGCCGCTGCGTGGCAGGTGCGCGGCGAGTTGCGCCGCGCGTGCAACGACTTCACGCTCGCCGGTGACCGGGCAAAGCAGGTGCGCGCGCAGGAGGAGGCATGCCGGCAAATTCTCGCGCTGGTGGAACAGCGCCGCGCCGCCGGTGCCGCCACCGCCACCGATGTCGCCGCCGCCCGGCTCGCGCTGACCAAGGCGGAGATTGCCTCCGTGGAGGCGGCGGGCCAGATCGCGCCTGCCCGCCAACGACTCGCCCAAACGCTTGGCGTGCCCACCACCACGCTCGACATCCGCCTGTATGAAAGCCCCGGGCGCGGGGGGATTACACCTGAGCGCCTCGCGCTTTTACGCAGCCAGGCTTTGCGAACCCGCTCCGACGTGCTCAGCGCGCTCGCCCGCTACGCTGTGGCCGAGTCGGCCGTCGCATTGGAAGTGGAGCGCCAGCATCCCGGACTGCACCTTGGCCCCGGATACCAGTGGGATCAGGGCCAGAGCAAGTGGACGCTCGCGCTGACACTCGAGCTGCCGCTGTTCAACCACAACGAAGGCCCGCTCGCCGAAGCCGAGGCGCACCGCCACGAGACCGCCGCACAGTTCGCCGCCGTGCAGGCGCAAGTGCTCGCCGAAATTGACAGCGCCGAAGCAACCCAGACCGCCACCGCCGCGCAAAGCTCCAGCCTTGAGCGCGTGCAGGCCGAGCTGCAAGCGCAGCTTGCCAACGTTGAGATACGCATTCGCGCCGGTGTGGCCGACCAGCTTGAACTGCAAAATGCCCGGCTCGAACTCGCCGCCGCAACTCAGGCGTTGGTCGAGGCGGGGGGCCTGGCCATCCAGGCTGCCGGTCAGTTGGAGGACGCGCTCCAAATCCCCATCGCCAACCTCGACGCGCTTGCCCCGGCGGTGCGCGCGCCGGCCACCACCGCCAAATCACCATGAAAAAAATCATTCCCGGTCTGCTGATTGGCCTCCTCCTCGGTTCCGCGGCCACCTGGTTCGGGCTCACGCGGTCCGGTCCCGAAGCCCCGGCGGCACCGAAACCCGATAACAGCCCGAAAATTGAAGCAGGCAGCGCCGCGGCCGGCCTGCCGATCACAGTGGCCCATCCGGCCTTCGCCACGCTCACCAACGAACTAAAGGGCTATGGCCGCGTGCTCGACCCCGCTTTGCTGGTCGCGGCGGCCGAGGAAATCAAGGCGGCACGGGCGGTGGCGGACGGTTCGAAGAAGGAATTTGACCGGACAAAGTCGCTCTACGACGGGGGTGAAAACGCCACGTTGCAGGCAGTCGAGACCGCTGAGGCCGCGGCCTTGCGCGATGCCGCATTGCTGAGCGCCGCGCGGGCCAAACTCGTCACCGCGTGGGGCCGGGCGCTGGTCGAACGGCCGGATTTTGCGGCACTCGTTCGCTCGCTTACATTGGGAGAAGCCGCACTCGTGCGCGTTGATCTGTTGCCCGGCGATCTGCCCGAGAAAGCGCCCGCGACCGTGAAGGTTGGCACGCTGACCAGCGACGCCGCCACGCATGACGCCGAGGTGCTGGGGCTCGCTCCGTCCGCCGACGCACAGGCGCAAGGGGCCGGCTACCTCGCGCTCTGGCGGGATGCACCCCTGGCGCCCGGCACGGCATTGCGTGCGACCATTGCCGGAGGAGGCGAGCCGCAGAAAGTATTCGTAGTCCCCCAAGGGGCGGTCGTGAGACACGAGGGCGGAGTGTTTGTCTATGTCAAGACGGCCGAGGGCGGCTATGAGCGCCGCCTGGTCGAAGTCGTGCGCAATGTGCCCGAGGGCGTCGCCCTGGCGGGCGGCGTGGTGGACGAGAATGACAAGGTGGTGGTGACAGGGGCACAGCAATTGCTCGCGACCGAAGTGCTGGGCGCGCTGGGCGGAGGCGGGGACTGACACGCCATGCTTCAGGCCATCGTCCACTTTTCACTCCGGTATCGGGGCATCGTCATGGTGCTCGGCTGCCTGTTGCTCGGCTACGGCCTTTATGTGGCCATGCATGCGAAGCTCGACGTGTTCCCCAACTTTGTGCCGCCCGAAGTCACGGTGCAGACTGAAGCACCCGGTCTCGCACCCGAACAGGTCGAGACCCTGGTCACGCGTCCGATTGAAAGCGCAGTCAACGGCCTCGGCAACCAGGAGTCACTGCGCTCCGAGTCCATCCAGGGGCTCTCGATCATCACCATCGTGTTCAAGGAGGGCACCGACAT